>JAZRRV010000211.1:0-5443 GCA_045651085.1 Acutalibacteraceae bacterium | reverse complement strand
TTGGCCTCCGACTTCGTTTGTTCATCGGTATTATGAATAGCAAAGAAGCATCCGTCAAGCACGGTGCCTTGCTCAATAACCGAAGAAATTTTTACAACGGCATCGTCCTCGTTTTCCGGTTTGCTACCCAAAAACAGACCGGGTTGAAGGGTTTCCATTGCCTTTGCAGAGCCGACCTCAAACTTGGCGGGAAAACTGGTGCCAATCCACATAGAGCCGCCGTCTTGGTGGCGAATCAGGGCGCGGTTGTTACCGATTTCAACCGTATTTTTTTCGCTGTCCTGTGCGGAAAAGAGACGACGGGGGTGAGCTGGTTTTTCAAAACGGCCAATGTAGTCGGTTACGCCGCCAAAACCGGCGGCAAAAACCACCCGCTGGTCGGTGGTGATGCGATAATGCACTAAAAACCCGTCGTCGGGAAGAAGCGGATAAACCTCCATCTTTACCCGCACGTCGGGGAAATAGTTGGAGAATTGAGAGAGTTCATATTCTACCCAGCCGCTTTTGAATTCGGCAACCACATCCCCGGACTTGTGGAACCAACCGGAACTGTCATCCAAGCCGGATGTGACAGCCGCTCTGCTGTGGCCGGGGGTTAGAGCAAGGCCGCTGGAAAGCACACCCCGTTTGGCAAAAGAACACCAGTCGAATACGGTCCAGTCGGTTGTGGCACCCATAACTTGGGGCGCATCACCTACATAGGTAGCGTATTTAGATTCGTTAACGTCGTTTTGGTGAGAACCGTAAAGCAGACGGTTAAACAAATCCAGACTTCCGCTGATTGCATAACCGTCTTTGGTAGGAGTATAGTGCGTTTTGGGATTCATACTCATATTACCTTAATCCTTTCTTTGCAAATTGCCGTTTACACTATGCTGAGCATAGCATAAATAAAGACACAATGTCAACAATTTCCGCGGATTTTTACCGATAAAGTACCGATTGTTTTACGAAAAGAAATTCAGTCTCAGAGTTGGTGAAAAAGGGGAGTCAACCCCTTGGTTGACTCCCCTTTTTTTGTAACTCATCGTAAATGCTATTGAACGGGAAAAGCATAAAACGGATTACAGTTCTTGTTTGATTTTTTCCAAACAGTCGGAACAAATATAATGGTCACGATATTCCACGGTGTGTTCCGATTGCCCGCAAAAAATGCAAGCGTTGGTGTACTTGCGCAAAATAATAGAATTGCCCTCCGTAAAAATTTCCAGCGGGGCTTTATCCTCAATTTGAAGAGTGCGGCGCAGCTCCATCGGCAACACAATACGCCCCAAATTATCCAATTGACGAACAATACCGGTAGATTTCATAGAGCAAACCTCCTTCCGATGTTTGCTCATTGTAACACATTATCCAAAATTTGTCAAGAAAAAGAAAATATTGACAAACCGAGCAAAATACAGGCGAAAGTGTAAGAAAGCGGTTGAATCGGTACGAAAAAAATGGTATTATAGAGTGAAAGACTGATTTTCCGAAAGGAATAACCATATGAGTTACAAGCGTTGGGTGTATGCACAACTGGATAAAGAACGGGCGGGAGAACTGTCGGCGGAGTGCGGGCTGGACCCGCTTTTGTGCTTGCTTCTCACCGGCCGTGGGATTAGCGAACCGGAAGAGGCAATGGATTTTTTGGTGGCAAATGAGCTGAGTGCCGACCCGTTTTCTTACACGGATATGGATATAGCGGTGGACCGCGTCCAACGCGCCATTGACGAGGGTGAGCGCATTGCAATATACGGTGATTACGATGCCGACGGTGTCACGGCCACGGTGTTATTGTACTCGTATTTGCGCAGTAAAGGCGCGGTGGTTCAGTATCGTTTGCCGCTGCGTGAGGGCGAGGGCTATGGCTTACATTGCGAGAGTATTGATGAACTCGCGCGCGATGGGGTTCAATTGATTATTACTGTGGATAACGGCATTTCCGCCGCGGAAGAAATTGATTATGCGAACCATTTAGGCATTGACGTGGTAGTAACCGACCATCACCAACCGCCGGCGGTGCTGCCGAATGCGGTGGCGGTGGTAGACCCGCACCGTCCGGATTGCACCGGTGATTTTAAGGACTTGGCCGGTGTTGGTGTGGCGTTTCAACTGGTGTGTGCCTTGGAAGGAGATAGCGACCGCGTGTTGGCGGACTATGCCGACTTGGTAGCGCTGGGTACTTTAGCAGACGTCATGCCGTTGCACGGGGATAATCGGGTGCTGGTGCGGCACGGCTTGGCGCGTATTAACCGTGTGGACGCACGGTTGGGGTTGCGCCGTTTGCGGGAATACGGCGGGGTAGAACGCGCATTAAATGCCACGGGTGTGGCGTTTACCATAGCGCCGCGCATTAACGCCGCCGGTCGAATGGGTGACCCGCACAAAGCGGCGGCGTTGTTGCTAAGCGAGGATGCGCAGGAAGCGGATGCGCTGGCTAGTGAAATTTGTGAGTTAAACAGTGAACGCCAAGCCACCGAAGCGGTAATTTTGAAGGAGTTGTCCAGTGCATTGGACACCGACCCCACCTTGCCCGCACAACGCGTGTTGGTGGTGTGGGGTGAGGATTGGCACCCCGGTGTGTTGGGAATCATTGCAGCGAGGTTGCTGGAGCGTTACGGCAAACCGTGCGTGGTGTTAAGCGTAAGCGGCGGCATTGCTCGCGGTTCCGGGCGCAGTATTGCGGGATTTTCACTGTACGAGGCATTGCACGCTTGTGAAGCGTGTTTGTTGGGATACGGCGGCCATGAACAAGCGGCAGGGCTTACGGTGGAGGCGGCACGGTTGCCGGAACTACGGGAACGGTTAAACGCCTACGCCGCAGAGGTAGCACCGCAAATGCCGGTGGAAGAGTTAAGGTTGGATTGTCGGCTTCGTCCGGGACAAATCACGCCGGATATTTTGTCGGCTTTGTCGGTGTTGGAGCCGGTAGGCGCCGGTAACCCGCGTCCGTTATTCGGTCTGTCACGCATGGTGTTAGAACGTGTGGAGCCCGTGGGGGGCGGCAAGCATTTACGCTTAACGCTAACGCGGGACGGTGCACGCGTTACGGCAATGAAGTTTTCTGCTACCCCCGAAATGTTCCCTTATATAGCGGGGGATACGTTAGATGTAGCGGTTGTGCTGGAACGACACGAATATCAGGGGAAAATCAGTGTATCCATTATTGTTCGGGATATTCGTCCCACCACACCCGCACAGGAGGACGTTTTGCAAGCGCTGGCAATGTACGGTGCGGTATTGCGGCGTGAACTGACCGAAAGCGATACCGTGCTTTGTCCCCCGCGTGAATGTATGGCTTTGGTATATCGCTTCTTGAAAAAGCACGCATTTTCCGGCCCGCGGGAAGCATTGCTTCTTCGGTTGTCAACACAGGAATTTTCTTGCGTACAACTGTTGCTTGCTTGTCGCATATTGTGGGAAGCGGGTTTAATAGAATGGCGTGACGAGGGCGATACTGTATATGCTGCGGTGCGCGAAACGGTGGGAAAGACCGATTTGTTGCAAACCGCAACGGCCCAATATTTGGACGGCAGGGAGGTGTAACGGTGGCAATAGAGGGTATCCTCCGCAAAGAGGAGGCAATCGCCGCTTTACGCAAAGCGATTGGCGATAACGAAAAAAATTACGATATGGATACCATCGACCGTGCGATTGCGCTGGCGTGTGAAGCACACGCCGGTCAGCTTCGCTATTCGGGCGAAGAATACGTTTGCCATCCCTTGCAGGCAGCGTGTATTTTGGTGGAACTGGGGATGGATAACGAAACGGTAGTAGCCGCCATCTTGCACGACGTGGTAGAGGACACCGCCGTGGAATTGGAGGAGATTCGCCGTCAGTTTGGCGATGAAATCGCCTTGTTGGTAGACGGCGTTACCAAAATTGAGCAAATGCCTTTTTCCACCAAGGAGGAGGAGCAGGCGGAAAACGTGCGCAAAATGCTGATGGCAATGTCACAAGATATCCGCGTGATTATTATCAAACTGGCCGACCGTCTGCATAATATGCGTACCAACTCCGGGTGGGAGCCGCAAAAACGGCGGGACAAAGCCAAGGAAACGCTGGACATTTATGCTCCCATTGCCCATCGTTTGGGTATTCGCGCCATTAAAGATGAGTTGGAGGACATATCCATTCGTCTGCTCGACCCAATGGCGTGCCAAGAGATTGAGGACAATCTACAAATGCACAGCGATGACCGTACCGCGTTTTTGACGGATATTCAGCAGCGTTTGCAGGAACGAATGGCACAATACGATTTGAAGCCGTATATCAGCGGGCGTATTAAAAGCATTACGGGCATTTACCGCAAAATGTATATGCAAGGGCGATCGTTTGACGAAATATACGATATTTACGCAGTTCGCATTATTGTGGACACCGTGAACGATTGTTATAATGTGCTGGGCATTGTGCACGATTTGTTCCGTCCGTTGCCCAATCGGTTTAAGGATTATATCTCCACACCGAAAAGCAATATGTACCAATCACTGCACACCACGGTCATCAGCCACGAAAAAATCCCGTTTGAGGTGCAAATTCGTACGTGGGATATGCACCACACCGCGGAATACGGCATTGCGGCGCACTGGAAATACAAACTGGGTATTCATAAAAAAGACCGTTTGGAAGACAAAGTCGCGTGGGTGCGCCGCTTTATTGAAAACCAGCAGGATGTGGATGACGCCGAAGATATTGTGCGTTCCATTAAAACCGACTTGTCATCCGACGACGTGTTTGTGTTCACCCCACGCGGCAAGGTGGTTAACTTGCCCAGTGGTTCAACGGTTATTGACTTTGCGTATGCCATTCACTCGGAAGTAGGCAATCGTATGGTGGGTGCCAAGGTGGACGGGCGCATTGTTTCCATTGATTATCAGGTAAAAACGGGCGAGATTGTGGAAATCCTCACCACGTCTTCAACGAATCACGGCCCAAGCCGCGATTGGTTGCAGATGGTGAAAACCAGCGAAGCGCGTAATAAAATTCGCGCGTGGTATAAGCGAGAACGCCGTGAGGAAAACATTGAAAAAGGGCGCGAAGAACTGGAACGCGAAATGTCGCGCAATTTCATTCGCTTATCCGACAATGACTTGCAGGACTTTTTGGCACTGCAAGCCAAGCGCCAGCACTGCGCTACCATCGACGATTTTTACGCGGCTATCGGTTACGGCGGCATTTTGTTGTCTCGCTTAATTCCGCGTATGAAGGACGATGCGCAAAAGTACACCAAAAACGAGCCGGCTACACCGTCGCCCGTTACGGCTTCGCGCCCACGCCGGCATCACAACGGCGGTGTTATTATTGAAAATATGGATAACTGCTTGGTGAAATTTGCCCGTTGTTGCAATCCGGTTCCGGGGGACGATATTGTCGGGTTTATTACCCGTGGATACGGGGTGTCCATTCACCAGCGCGGTTGTGCCAACGTGCCTGGGGATATGTCGCGTTGCGCCGAACC
>JAZRRV010000210.1:0-2283 GCA_045651085.1 Acutalibacteraceae bacterium | reverse complement strand
TCCTCCTGCGAGGGGAGAACCGGCACCAACGCGCGCTCTGCCAACGCACCGTGACCAATTTCGCGACGACCGGGTCCGCGCGACGGCTTGGTTTCGCCCACCGAATAGGAGGGGAAGTTGTAGTGGTGCATATAGCGCTTGTTGGTTTCTTCATCCAAACCATCCAACAACTGAGCATCGTCCGGGTTGCCGAGCGTCACGGTGGTCAATACCTGTGTTTGACCGCGGGTGAACATACCGGAACCGTGCACGCGGGGCAACAAGTCCACTTCGGCTGCCAACGGGCGAATATCGTTAATACCGCGTCCGTCCACACGTTTGCCGTCATCCAGCAACCAGCGACGTACCACGTATTTTTGCAGTTTGTACAAGCATTCTTCCAATTTGGCGGTATCGTCGGGATACTCAGCGTCAAACCGAGCATGCACCGCATCGTATACCGGACGCAGACGTTCGTCGCGCACCAGTTTGTCGTCGGTATCCAGCGCGGCGCGCACGTCCTCAATGGCAAATTCCTTTACGGCTTCGTACATAGCCGGGTCGGGGTCGTTAGACTGGAACGCAAACTTCGGTTTGCCGATTTCCGCCTGAATCCCCTTGATGAATTCCACAATCTGCTGGTTGGCAGCGTGACCGGCCATAATGCCGTTAAACATCGTGTCGTCGTCAATTTCGTTGGCGCCGGCTTCAATCATAGCCACCAAATCGGCGGTGGAAGCCACCGTTACGTGCATTTCCGAGCGTTTTTCCTGTTCCGCGGTGGGGTTAATGACGTATTCGCCGTCCACCAAACCAACAACCACGCCGGAAATGGGGCCGTCCCACGGAATATCCGAAATGGAGATGGCAATGGAAGCACCAATCATAGCGGTGGTTTCGGGCGGGCAGTCGTGGTCAACCGACATCACCGTGCACACAATGGAAACATCGTTGCGCATATCCTTGGGGAACAAGGGGCGAATGGGGCGGTCAATCACGCGGGAAGTCAAAATGGCTTTTTCGCTGGGGCGGCCTTCGCGACGCTGGAACGAGCCGGGAATACGGCCAACCGCATACAATTTTTCCTCATAATCCACGGAAAGCGGGAAAAAGTCCACGCCGTCGCGCGGTTTGGCGGATGCCGTGACGTTGCACAACACCGAGGTATCGCCATAGCGCACCATACAGGAACCGCTGGACAGTTGCGCCATTTTGCCGATTTCCACCTTTAACGGGCGACCGGCAAGAGTGGTTTCGTACACGCGATAATTTTCGAACATAACAAAATCCTCCGTTCAATGTATTTCCACACGGCGCGGGGCAGGATTTTTAGCAATAAAACCAACGTTTTTCCAAAAAAACGCTCGTTTCACTGCTAAAAAATTGCTTGTCCGCGCCGTTCGCGGCAAAGGAATGGGTGGCGTAAATTACGCCACAAGGCAGGCGGGAGACCCCGCCTGCCTCGGTGTGCAGACTTATTTACGGATGCCGAGTTTTTCGATGATGGCACGATACCGCATGATATCCTTCTTCATCAAATAGTTCAGCAGGTTGCGGCGATGGCCGACCATTTTGAGCAGACCGCGACGGGAGTGATGGTCCTTCTTGTGCACTTTCAAGTGCTCGGTCAAATCGTTAATGCGCTTGGTGAGCACCGCGATTTGAACTTCCGGAGAACCGGTGTCGCCCTCGTGCGTGGCGTACTGCTGCATAATTTCGGTTTTTTCTTGTCCTAACATAACAAAACACCTCTTTTTAGATTTTCCGCAAACCCAGAAAGGGAACCGGTGTGTCCCCGTTGGGGCATACTCCGCAATCCGGATAAGGGATATGCACATCACGTGCTTTGGTATTATAACACATCTTTTTGCAATTGTAAAGTCCCAATTTTTTGATTTTCCGTTAGAAAGCGGTTGCTACACACCAAGCCGTTCCCGCAACCGCCAGCGCGGCGGGCGCTCCCGCAAATCGCTGTGGCAGGGGAGAGCGCCGACAGCGCCCGTGCAAAGAACGAACTACCACCAACGCCGCTACGGTTCCCGCGCCGAGCAACAACGGGGCGGCCCATTGCCATACCCCCGTACTGCCCCGCACGAGCAAGGCGGCGGCAGGGGCCAGCGTTAGCCAGGTATCTGCCTCCCATCGGTTGGGCAAAAAAACGGCGGCAATTCCCACCGCCAGTGCGGTTGCCCACACGGCATATGGCGGCGGCAGAGGTGCGGTGAGCACCCCCAACCCTGCTCCCAACGTTACCAAAACGGCGGCGGCAAGCGTGGGAAGGGGCGAGTCGGCTTCCTGCACGGT
>JAZRRV010000209.1:0-1307 GCA_045651085.1 Acutalibacteraceae bacterium | reverse complement strand
GGGGAAACAAAAAACCTCAAAAAAAAACCTGGGCGAGGGGTTCCCCCCCCGCGGAGTTTTTTTATTTGTGTTATTTTCCTACGCAAAACCGAGCAAAAATTCCGTCCACCACCGCTTCGGTGGTGCGCTCGCCGGTTAATTCAAGCAATGCAGATAACGCACCGTCCACACTTACCGATACGGCATCGGTGGTGTAGCCCGCCCGCACGGCATCCAACGCCTCACCCAGTGCCTCGCGCGCACAACGCACACAGTTGCGCTGACGCTCCGTGGCAAGCAACGGTTCCGCCTCGTCTAACCGATTGATACCCGTTACCTCGGCAATCGCCTCGGTGAGTGCCGCCTGCCCTTCGCCGGTGGCGGCTTTCATATATACAATATGTTGAAATTTATTGCAAATATACTTTTCGTCTATTTTTTGCGGCAGGTCTTGCTTGTTAAGTACCGCAATGGTGGTTTCCGTTGGTAATTGCTCTATCAGCAATCGGTCGTCCGCCGACAACGGGCGCGAACTGTCAAACACCGCCAGCACCAGTGCCGCACTGCTCAGTCGACGGCGGGAGCGTTCCACACCCAGTGCCTCCACTTCGTCGTCGGTATCGTGAATGCCCGCCGTGTCGGACAAACGCAAGCACACGTCCCCCGCCCGCACGGTAGTTTCCACCACGTCACGCGTGGTACCTGCCACCGCCGTAACAATGCTGCGGTCATACCCCGCCAAGCAGTTCATTAGCGTGGATTTTCCCACGTTGGGGCTCCCCACAATTACGGTATCCACACCGTGATGCAGAATTTGCCCCGCATCGTAGTTAAGTAACAAGCGGTCTAACACCGCACAGGATGCGGCAAGTCCTTCTTCGAGCGTGTCGGGTTGCAGTTCCGGAATATCGTCATCCGGATAATCCACAAACGCCGAAAATTGTGCCTGTAACGCAATAAGTTGCTCTTTTACAGGTTCCAGTTTGCGAAACACCGCGCCTTCGCGGGTGGCCAGTGCCGTTTTGGCCGCCAACCGCCCTTCGGCGCCAATCAGTTCCATTACCGCTTCGGCGCGGGTTAAGTCCACCTTGCCGTTCACAAAAGCGCGGCGGGTAAATTCGCCCGCAGCCGCGGGCACCGCCCCTGCCGCCAACAACGCGCGCAAGGTACGTTGCAATAAATACACACCGCCGTGGCAGGAAAGTTCCACCACGTCCTCACCCGTGTAACTGTGCGGCGCGCGAAATAGCGTTGCCACGCACTCGTCAATAACCCCGTCGGCATCAAACACGTGGCCAAACAGGGCTTGGTAGCCCGCTAACGCGGTT
>JAZRRV010000208.1:0-2474 GCA_045651085.1 Acutalibacteraceae bacterium | reverse complement strand
GCCGCGGTCGGCGACTGGCAAGGCAGTTACACTACCGCAGACAGAGCCGGGCACCGCAAAGGGTAGGTCGGTGGTTCAAATCCATCTCCCGCAACCAAAAACGAAAAGGACACCCAAGCCGGTGTCCTTTCATTTTTTATTATGGAATATGTGTCCTAATCAATAGACGCCCAGCAATGCCAGCAATGCCGAAAACAGTACGCCACAGGCGGACATTGCAAAAAGCTGCATAAACACTTTATTCCGTTCTGCCGGGGTAACCTCATCTCCCGAGGAATATGCCGCCAGCATCAGACCGCCGCAACTGGACAGTGGGCTCAGCGCTGCCAAATGGGCACCAATACACAGGCTGATTGTTAGTCCAAGAGAAGTCACGCCGGGAAGATTCTCCACAAGGCCCGGTACAGTAGGAATCAGCGTTGGCATAACCACACCGGAGGCAGAGGAGAACCAACTCATCACACCTGCCAGGGTACAAATGATAGGGCTGGCGGTAATATTGTTTATCAGCGCAGACAACCAACGGGTCAACAAATCAATGCCGCCCAACTCGGTAACCAGACCGATTAGCATTCCCACACCGCTAATCATAATGAGCGTGCTCCACGGAATCTTCTTCAAAGCCACGCTTTCATCGGCGGCACCGATGATTGTTAACACTACACTCACAGCGATACCTACAAGACCCACATTGATATTCAGCAACACAGTCAAAAGCGCAGTCACCACAATACCTGCTATGGTTGCCCACTGTTTCCAGGTGAAGGCCGGTGTCTTTTTCGATTCCGCAGAAACAACACCTTTATGTTTGTGCCACTTGAAAACAAAGAAGTAAAGGATTACAGCATACAGCAGATTGGTCAGTGCCATCTTCCAAAGCAAGGGCCAATCCAACCCCAAAATTCCGGCTTCTTGTGCCTTGGCGACAGCTACGATACCGGAGGGTGTGATGGGGGACAAGCCTCCGGCAAAAGCGCCCAGAGTTGCAAAGGGTAGTAATTTAATGGGATGTACCCCTGTCTCTTTAGCCAAAGCCACGGTCATAGCCGCCATCAAAGCGGTAACGGAAATGGGACCGGGGCCAATGGCGGATAGTACCGCGGCAAGCACAAACAGCAACAGCGGAAACAGTTGGGTCTTTCCCTTGCACAGCGCAAGGAACTTTTTTGCCAGTAAATCCAGTGTTTTATTATCTTGAGCAATGCAGAAAAGGTACATCACACCCAGTAGCATGATGAACATCTTACTGTCAAACATGCCCAGCAAAGCTTTGTCGCTGATGCCGCCAAAACGGGCCAACACAAATGCGGCTGCCACCGCAAGAAGGCCGGTGTTAACTTTGCAGATAAAGGCCAGTACAATCACTGCCACAAATACCAGTAATGAAATTAAATCCATATCTACTAAACCCTCTCTTTTTTTCCATTTTTTCATTATATCACATTCTCTCGCAAATGACAACCCGCAGAATGAAGAAAACAGATTTGGTTGAAAAAGATTTCTGTTTATATACAATGCCTTTTTGCACAGGTAACGCTGACAGCCCTTGGCGTTATTTGGTGCATGGGGTGGATGTAACCGTTTTATTACCGTAGCTCCAAACATTTTTAGCAGGCGTATTGACAAAAGAAGACGATATTTGTTATATTATTTGTATAATACAACGGACGAAAGAGGTATGATTTTATGGCGAATGTTCACGATATTCTTAACCTTATCAAAGAAAACGGCATTAAGATGGTCGACTTCAAAATGGTGGATATCAACGGTCAGTACCGTCACGTTACCATTCCTGCCGAAAATTTTTCCGAAGATACGATGAAAAGCGGTATAGGCTTTGATGCATCCAACTACGGCTATGCCGTGGTTGAAAAAAGCGACATGGTGTTTATTCCTGACCCCGATACCGCTGTGATTGACCCGTTTTGCGATATTCCCACGCTTTCTATGACGGGTAACGCTATGATAATTGACACCCCGGAAAACCGCCCGCTTGCTCAGTATCCGCGCAACATCATTAAGGCGGCTGTTGACTATATGAAAAACAGCGGTGTTGCCGATGAGATGAAAATTTTGCCTGAATTCGAGTTTTATCTTTTTGACGACGTGACCTGGAATGTTGAGGGGAGATACATAGGTGCCACGGTAGATGCCAAGCAATCCTATTGGAATTCCGACAACGAGGGGCACGGTGTTGTTGTTGCAAAACAGAAGAATTACCACATTGCCAAGCCGTTTGACACGTCGTATGAATGTCGCAGTGAAATGTGCCTTCTTATGAAAGAGGCGGGCATTGAAATCAACTATCATCATCCGGAAGTGGCGGCTTCGGGTCAGTTTGAAATTGAGCCGCAACTTGGCGAAGTAGTTCATATGGCCGATGCCACAATGATGATAAAGTATATCATCCACAACACGGCTCTTAAATACGGCAAGAGCGCCACGTTTATGCCCAAACCCATTTACGGTGAAGC
>JAZRRV010000207.1:0-7759 GCA_045651085.1 Acutalibacteraceae bacterium | reverse complement strand
TCCTTGGCTCACAGAACGACATGGCTACGATCCGACTTAAGAAGAAAGGAGAACCAACCGTGACGATATGGTTTTACACGTTGGGTTGCAAAGTGAATCAATACGAAACACAGGCAATGCGGCGGTTAATGGAAGAGGCGGGCTACACCACGGCAGAGTATGCGGTGGGACAACCGAATATTGGCGAAGCGGTACTGGTGGTGAACTCCTGCACCGTTACCGGCGAAAGCGACCGCAAATTGCGGCAGTTGTTACGTCGGTGTCGGCGGGATAATCCGCAGGCGGTGGTGGTGTTAACGGGCTGCTTTCCGCAGGCGTTTCCGGAGGATGCCGCAAACTTGCCCGAACCGCAGATTGTACTGGGCAACGCAGCACGGCGCGAACTGCCGCAACGGTTAGCGCAATATTACGAAAGCGGTAAGCGCGTAGTTGCCGTTGCTCCGCATGGGCGGGAGTATGAGAGTTTATCTATTTGCGAGTTCCAGGGGCGCACGCGTGCCTTTGTAAAAATTGAGGACGGATGCGACCGCTTCTGTTCCTATTGTATTATCCCGTATGCGCGCGGACGGGTGCGCTCCAAGCCGCTGGATGAGTTATCGGCGGAAGTGCAACGCTTGGCGGAAAACGGGTACTGCGAAATCGTGCTGGTGGGCATTAACCTAACGGCTTACGGCAAAGACAACGGCGCGACCATTGCCGATGCCGTGGAGGTAGCATGCGCGCCGGAGGGGATTCGGCGTGTGCGTTTGGGTTCCATTGAGCCGGACCACCTGACGGAGGATTTAATACAGCGGCTGGCTATGTACAAAAAATTGTGCCCGCAATTTCATTTGGCGTTGCAAAGCGGGTGCGATGCCACGCTGAAACGAATGAACCGCCACTACACCGCCGCGGAATATCGTGAAGTTTGCAAGCAATTACGCAAGGCATTCCCTGGTTGCGCGTTAACCACCGACGTTATGGTGGGTTTCCCCGGCGAAACGGCAGAGGAGTTTGAAGAATCGTTAGCGTTTGTGGAGAGTATCGGGTTTTCCCGCATCCATTGTTTTCCGTATTCCAAGCGGGCGGGCACACCCGCCGCCAAAGCGCCGATGCAAGTCTCCAACGCCGAAAAAGCGCGGCGTAACAAGCAACTCATTGCCGCGGGCAAGCGCGGCGAAGCGGCGTTTGAGCAAGCACTGGTAGGGCGCGTGGTGGAGGTGCTGCCTGAAACCGTGCGGCCCGACGGCCGTGTGGAGGGATACACCGACACCTATGTTACGGTGGTGTTGGACGGCGGCGAGATAGGGGTGCCTGTCCCCGTGCGCATTACGGCGCGCGAAGGTGGGGTGTGTACCGGCACCGTTATCCGCTAAATGGCGGCATTTGTGCAAAATAAACAAAAAAATTCAACGAAAATATGCAAAGTTCCAAAATTGAAAAAGGGTCTTGTGCCGTTCAATGCTTAGATGCTATACTATATTTGACACATAGCCGGTACTGGCAAATTCTTGCGGTTCCCTTGTCAAGCAAGGGTTGCGGCAAGCGGTTTTGCGGTAACTGTGCAGTACGTATGCAGGGGCTTCAAAGGGGCTCTTCCATACGAGTAAAAGGAGATGTTTGTATGAAAGAAACAACACGTCGGTTATTGTCGTGCGTGCTGGCACTCACCTTGTTGGTGACGTGCGCGCTTGCCGGCATTGTGTTGCCGGTCTCGGCAGCGGCGGGGCAAAACTTGTTGTCTGAGAATATTTCTCAAATCAACATTGATTCCCTGGCCGACCTTAACGGCACGATACTTGGCCGGTATAACCGTTCGGACGGAACCGTTCAATTAAAAACGGATTATCCTACCGGTTCCGGCAATAAATGCCTGTATATGGCAGGCCGCCAAAACGCTTTTATGTTGAACAACATCCCCAATTACGATTGGAGGACCGGTGGCGTGCGGTACCGCTTGGAGTTTGATATCATCACTCCAAGACAATTGGACATAATTTTACCGATTGCCAATTTGTCCGATTATGCTCTTTATGAAAATGGCGTACAGGAAAATGCGGCCGGTAATTCAGGGGATAGAATGCAGATATCCCCTTGCACCGATTGGACTCCGATTGCCATTGAATTTGTGGCAACAAATGTATCGGAGGCATTTGCCATCAACGCCGCATATGGTGAGTGCTATCTTGATAACTTTAAGATTAGCGTAGCTACTAACGATGACTCCGACGATTCCGGCAATTCTGGTGACCCTGCGCCGAGCAACAACCTGATTCCGGCAGCCGTATCTACGTTTGACGAGACGGATACGAGCAAATACGTGGTGTTTGCTGACCACTTTAAGTATGACACCGCTTCCGGGTTTGGGATTCTTACCGACACGGCCGATGGGAACAACAAATACTTGCAACTCACGACAGGTAAATCGAACAATTCTCGGCCTTTGCATGTTAAAAATCTCGATGGATTCCAAGTGGGTAAACAATACCGTTTGTCCTTCGATTTTAAGAACAATGGCCAAGATGCAAGCCAGATAGCAATAAGCAATGGCACTGTTCAAGCCACTTCTATTGGGAATTATATCATCGAAAATCCCAGCACTACGTTTAGATTCCGTTACAAAATAACGGGTAAGGAATCCGCTTGGATTATCGCGTTCAATGACTGGACTCGAATTTCGATTGAATTTACCGCGACGAATTCTAACTTCAGTATGACTTTGAAGAACCCTCAAGATGGCGGCTACATCGACAACGTGGAACTGGTTGAAGTTGTCGAAGAGGTTCAACCCCAAGTTTCCTTCACGGAAGAAAGCAAGACCTTGACCGTCGGCGGAACGTACACCCCCGTTGTAAACGTAACACCGACAGGCACTGCATTGACCTATTCCAGCAACAACACAGCGGTTGCCACAGTGAACGCTACCACCGGTCTTATCACCGCAGTAGCGGCAGGTACCGCCACTATCACGGTTTCTGCGGGTGATTCCATTACCGACACTCTCACTGTAACGGTTGAGGATGCCCCCAGTGGCGGTGGTGAAGGTGGCGGCACCGGCGAAGGCGGCGGCACCGGCGAAGGTGGCGGCACTGGCGAAGGTGGCGGCACTGGCGAAGGTGGCGGCTCCGGCGAAGGTGGCGGCCCCGGCGAAGGTGGCGGCTCCGGCGAAGGCGGCGGTTCCGGTGTTGTTGACGATATAAAGATAGGCGAAAACACGCTTAGCGAGAACGTGTCCAAATTTGATGCCGGTTCGGCCGATTACACAGGCACGCTTCTCGAGTCTCTTTCCGGTGCGGGTGAGATTGTTGCCGACCCGGCAAGCCCCAACAACAAATGCTTAAAACTTCCGACGAGTACGAGCCGTACCGCTTTCAATTTCGACAAGTACTCCGCGTACCAAGCCGGCGTGCGGTACCGTTTGTCCTTTGATTACAAAACTTCGTATACGCCGACAGGTGCACCCAACGATTTCTCAGTTGCTAACATGATTACCACCGAAAGTCTGTGGAGCATTGATGGTGCGCGTTCGAGTGATACAAATCCGCCGCGTTTCCGTTATAAAGGCGATGCCAATGGCGACGGCGTTATGGATACCTCTGGTAGTTGGTTGTATGCAAAATTCGGCGACGGCAACTGGCATAAGATCACGTTTGAATTTGTGGGTAATCCCAGCGCAGCGTCGTTGCCTACCGTTTCCCTGAAAGGCGATGCAACGGGTGCCTACATTGATAACGTAGAGTTTACGGCGGTTCCTGCCACATCGGCAAAACTCAACGCCACGGAACTGGTTTTGGGCGAAGGCACTACGTTCTCTCTTGCGGTAAGTGCCGGCGCACCGACGTTTTCCTTTATTCCTGAACCGGTGTGGAAGAGCTCCGACACATCGGTCGCTACGGTTGACCAAAACGGTTTGGTGACCGTAGTCGGCAATGCCGGTAAAACCGTTACCATTACGGCTACTTGCGGTTCGCTGGCGCCGGTATCTTGCAAAATTACGGTGGCACAGTTGGCAACCAGCTTTACGTTTGCAGACGACGTTATTAAACTGGCACCGCCGGTAACGAACGGTAACAACACGTGGAACGTGTATTGCACGCCTGCCGTGGTGGGGACACCCGCAGGGTCTTACGTTGCCGGCTTGCAATGGAGCAGCAGCGACCCTACTGTGGCAACTGTCGATGCTGTTACGGGTCAAGTGACCGCCTTGAAAGAAGGCACCACCACCATTACTGCCGTTATGGGTGGCACCCAGGTGACGGATACTGTAACGGTAACGGTGTGTACGGATGGCGAACGCATTACCGGTGGCACGTTTGATAACGACGACTGGGAAACGGGCGGCTACTGGACGGAAGGTATTACCGGCAGCGGAATTATTTCCGTCGTGGTGGACTCCGCTAACGTTACTAACAAGGTGCTCGCGGTGCCGAATACCAGCGGTGTCGTAAAACACTTGATGGTCAATGCAGAAAAGTCCTACAAACTGACGTTTAAGGCAAAAGGCGACGGCACGGGTTCGCAGAAAATTTACTGGTCCACGCCGGACGGTTGGGACGTGGAAAAAGGCAAAAAGTCGTTTAATGTAACCGACACATGGCAAGAATATTCCTTTACGTTTAACGTGCCTGCTACCAGCTATAACCCCGATGCCTTGTTGACGTTGGGTAACGAGGCCGCCGGCGTGGTGTACGTAGACGACGTATCGATGGTGGAATTGCCCGATGCAACGGCGATTAACTTCTCTGCCGATACCGTGAAAACGGCGTTCGATTTGTTGTCCACCGTGAAGCTTACCACCACTCCCGCCGAGGCGAGTGTTGGTACGCGCACCTGGACCACCAGCGACGCCAATATTGTTGCGGTGGACGAACTGGGCAGAATTAAAGCGAAAGCTTTTGGTACGGCAACCATTACGTTAACCACTTCCAAAGGGTTAACCGACAGTGTCGTCGTTACCGTAGCACCGGATGGCAACATAATAGCCGACGGCGACTTTGAACAAAAGGGCTCGCACTGGGAATACGGCAACGGCATTGTTATGAAAGACGGCATCGGTAAAGACGGTACCGTGGGCGTGTATATGACCGCGATAAGAAATGCCAACGGTTCCCAAAGCCGTAACAGTATTACTTACAGTTACATGTTGCCGGTAATTCCGGGGCAGAAATATGAAATTTCGTACGACTACAAAATGTACGAAGGGCAATCCCTTAATATTCAGGGCTTTGGTGAGAGTTGGACCATTCAAGGCAAAAAAGACGACAACGGCGTATGGAAAAAGGCCAGCAGGGTATTTGCCGTTCCGGCCGACTTTGTGGATAACCGGGGGTACTCATTCAGTGTGGCTTGTACAGCCGGTGGCACAGAGGATACGCCGATGGCGGTGGTTGATAACGTTTGTATGAAGTTGTACGACTCCGGCGTAAAGGCAACCTCCGTTCGCTTAGACTATACAACTATGTCTGTTTTGCCGGGCAACACCAAAATGCTCAAGTTGTTTGCAACGCCCAGCGAGGGTAACGTAAACCTCGCCACGTGGACGAGTAGCGACGAAAACGTAGCGACTGTTGACTACGGTGTAGTTACCGGCGTGGGTAAAGGCACGGCTGTTATTACGGCGACTACGCCTGATGGGCTGTCCGCCTCCTGCACCGTAACGGTCGGCGGCGGCGACACGTTGGTTTTCAACAGCACGTTTGACAAAGAAAACGATACTTCCTGGACAATCAGCGGCAACGCTTCCATAGTGGAAGGTGTTGGCATGGCGGGCAGTAGTGTAGCTGCCGTAGAAGGCGACGGCAAATTCACCCAAACCGTTACCGGCTTAAAACCGAGCACGACTTACCGGTTGTTTATGCGGTGGATGGCAGCGGAAACTCGCACGGAACTGGCATACAAGCTGGGTAACGACGAGATTTCGTTGGTTGACGTCCCCACTTACACGGTGTATCCCGGTTGGGATAGATCTTCGTGGAATGACCTGCTGTTCCACCGCGGTGCCCATAATTCCCCTGGGTACGTAGAGTTTACCACGCCCGACACTATCACCGAAGATGATGAGTTTACACTGGAAATCGGAACGCGTAACAACGGCGGCAAAATGATTTACGTGGATAACGTCTTCATAGCCGAAAAAGCACCGGCGATCGACTTTGTGGTAGAGTCGCTCGTGTGGTTCGGCGGTGACAGAGACTTAACAGACCAAGTGTTGCCCGGAACCGAACTGGAATTCATTATCACAGTGAGCAACCAGGGTCAAGACCCGGTTTCGGCGGGCTCCACGTTTATGGTAGATGTTTGCATGGACGGCAAGGTGATTCAGCAAATCCCCTACACCTTTACCGAGGAGTTGGCAACCGGTGGCACTGCGATTATTGTCTCCGAGCAACCGTGGGCTGCGGTGAAGGGTAGCCATATGATGTCTGCCAAGGTGAACTCCACGCTGTCGATTTTGGAAGCGGACGACAGCAACAATGGTAACCTTGAGTTTAACCTGCACGTAGCAGATGAGCTTCTCACCCCGCCGGAAATTGCGCAGATGGCCGGCTTTAACGAATTGATCTTTAACGATGAATTCGATTCCTACGACTCCTTTGACAGAAACGGCACCGGTGATGTTGGTTACAAGTGGTACGTTAACCGTCCGTACGGTGCTGCTCAGGTGCTTCCGGAAGAGTACAGTGTTGAAGACGGCGTTTTGACTCTGAAGGGCTACGGAAAAGGTACCGGCCTCCTCTACACTAAGGATGCCGATAGCGGTTTGGGCTTTGACTGGCAATTTGGGTATTTGGAAGCGCGCATACGCATTCCGGACCCCGATGCTCGCCAAACCGGCGCTACCGGTGGCCAGCAAGCCATTTGGTCCATGCCGATTGGCAAGATTCAGTCTACAACCAATGAATGGGTAGAAATGGACTGGTTGGAATTTTGGGGTGTGCCGGAGGGAAGTCCGGACGGTTACTACACCTTAACAATTTGGCACGAGGGCAACGCCCCGGATGCTACCTTTACTTACTACAACAGAGGCACTCGTTGCAGCGGTTTGGGCGACGGCGAGTGGCATACGCTGGGTTGGTTGTGGCAACGCAATATGATTATCCATTTCTACGATGGTGTAGAAGTGAAACGTCAAGTGTACAGCGACACCGAAGAATCTACGCCTCCGCCAATGATTGAAGTGGGTATGTTGGAGGGCTTTGACGGTACGGGCGCATTCTCCCCGTTGAACCACGAAAAACAAGTGCTCATTATCGGCGGTAGCCAAAGCACCCAGATGGAACTCGATTACATCCGTATTTGGCAAGGTGCCGATGGCGGTAGTTATAACGAACCCGCACCGGGCACCGAAGGCGACGATGTTATTCAAGGCGGCACGATAGATATGCCCGCCGAAGACTTTGCTTACAACTACACGACCGACCTCTACGGCGACCTGATTATAGACATTAACGAGGAAAACTACTACATTGTCTTGGAAGGCGAGCACGTTTGGGTGCAGTTGAGCGAAGAGCGTCGCGCCGAAATCAACGAGTATCTGGCGGCAAACGGCCAACCCTCGTATGAGGAGTTGTTGGCAGCGGCCAAAGCGTTCTACGCTGAGTTGACCGGTGGTTCAAGCGGCAGCGAAGGCGAGGCCCAGCCGGATGATTCTCCGGATACCGGCGAACGGTTCCCGGCCTTGCCGGTGGCACTCGGCGTGATGGTGGTACTTTCCACCGTGGCGTTGTGGTTCACCCGCAAACGTAAAAATGCACAATAACGTCAAGTAACAGCAACCGCC
>JAZRRV010000206.1:0-8908 GCA_045651085.1 Acutalibacteraceae bacterium | reverse complement strand
TGCCGCTTTAGTTAAATGGATATAACAAGCCCCTCCTAAGGGCTAGTTGAGGGTTCGATTCCCCCAAGCGGTGCCAAGAAAAGTGCCGAAAACACTACGTTTTCGGCACTTTTCTCTTAAAGCGTACCTCCTTGCTGATTGCTCACGAATTCACGGCAACAAAATGGGCAAATATAAAATGTAGCAAAAGCAGGAGGAGAATGTAGCATGTGCACAGCGGTCACTTATAAGACGAAAGACCATTATTTCGGAAGAAACTTGGACTTAGAATACTCTTATAGTGAAACAGTTACGATTACACCGAGAAATTATGTGTTTCATTTTCGGAAAATGGGGAAAATGGAAAGCCATTTTGCGATGATTGGTATGGCCTATATTTCGGAAGGATACCCGCTGTATTACGATTCAACAAATGAAAAAGGACTTAGTATAGCGGGATTGAATTTTCCAAAAAATGCAGACTACAAGCCGTATTGTGACGGAAAGGATAACGTAACGCCATTTGAACTTGTTCCGTGGATTTTGGGACAATGTGCGACAGTTTCAGAGGCCGAAAATCTGTTGAAGCGAATCAATCTCTTGAACGAGAATTTCAGCGACGCTCTTCCGTTGTCGCCGCTTCACTGGATTATCTCGGACAGAGAACGCTCGATTACACTGGAGTCCGTAAAAACAGGAATAAAAGTCTATGACAATCCGGTTGGCGTGCTTACAAACAACCCCACGTTCGATTATCACCTGTTTAATCTCAACAACTACAGAGCGCTCACAAACGGCGACCCGAAAAACACCTTTGCCGGGGAAAACAGTGGTTTGGAATTAAAGACCTATTCCCGAGGAATGGGCGCTATAGGGTTGCCGGGAGATGCTTCCTCTATGTCAAGGTTCGTAAGGGCGACGTTCGTTAAAATGAATTCGGTATCAGGAAATTCCGAATCGGAAAGCGTAAGTCAGTTTTTCCATATCTTAAAGTCTGTGGAAATGCAAAGAGGATGTGTGCAACCGGGCAAGGGCCTTTATGCTATTACCATATACAGCTCTTGCTGTAATACCGACCGTGGAATTTACTATTATTCTACGTATGATAATAGTCGGATATATGCGGTAGATATGTACAAAGAAAACTTGCAGGGCAGCACACTAATAGCGTATCCGCTGAAGAAAGAACAAACGATAGAATATCAAAACGGATGAGAGTAGCGTGAAGAATTGTGCAAAACTAAAACGCGGTAAAGTTATCCGGCGCAAGAAGTGGCGCTACACCCGTGTTCCGAAGTTACGTCTAAGGGCCGGTTGAGGGTTCGATTCCCCCAAGTGGTGCTAAGAAAAGTGCCGAAAACACTGTGTTTTCGGCACTTTTACTTTTCTAAACTCACTCGTTTTTTGATTGAGTTTTCTTTTTGATTTCGCTTTAATGTGTAGAATTTTCATATTTTTGTGTTATAATTATTTAACTAAATATAACTTCGTGGGTGAGGGAATGAAAAAATATTGCAGTGGCGTCCTCACAGTATTACCCGCTGCCTTATTGTAGTAGATAATGAACGAATTAGTGATTGTTTTTTAGATTATAATAGTTTTAAGGAGCGTCAAACGTATGCCTATAATACTCGATCATCAATTGAGAGAATA
Source organism: Acutalibacteraceae bacterium (assembly GCA_045651085.1). Classification (GTDB taxonomy): domain Bacteria; phylum Bacillota; class Clostridia; order Oscillospirales; family Acutalibacteraceae; genus RGIG3009. The sequence continues at coordinate 7,276 of JAZRRV010000206.1, read as the reverse complement.
CATACCGCACAACGCTATAGAATTTCCAATCACTTATTTTCACGATGAGCTTGTTACCCTGCCTGATTGGGCGGGGCCTTTGCATTGGCATCCTGATTTTGAGATTGCAACGGCAGAATACGGAGTTTTAGATTACCAAGTTGATGGGCAGCACATCATACTGGAAGCGGGTGACAGTATATTCGTCAACGGAAATATGCTGCACGGAATAAAACAGTTATCCGGTGATGTGCCCGATCCAATGCCCAATATCGTATTTTCCGGCACGTTAATAGCTCCCGAAACAAGTACCATTTATCAAAAACACATACATCCTATTGTTCAATGTGATTCGTTGCCTTTCGTTGTGTTTCGACATAGCGACCGTTCTCACAGGGAGATAAACTGTTGTATCAAAGATATTTACAGGCAGATGAATGAGAAAAAGGCGTGTTATGAATTGGCTGTTCAGCGTAACATCAGCCGTATATTTGAATACATATCTTGCAATTTTACTGAACTTCCAAAAACAGAGGCAACCCGCATACAGATAAATAATCAAATTCGCCTTCAAAAGATGTTGACCTACATCTATGAAAACTATGCCGAGCATGTAACACTTGAGGATATTGCAAAGGCAGCAGATATCAGCCGAAGCGAGGCAGGTCGATGCTTTCATACCTATATGGGATGTTCTCCTATTGATGCACTAATTCAATACCGGCTTCAAACGGCACATCGATTATTGAGTGAAAGAACACAAACGCTCCAACAAATCAGTTATGCCTGTGGGTTTAATTCCGTAAACTATTTCAGTCGTCGGTTCAAGAAAAAATACGGATACGCCCCCAGCCAAAGCGTTAGCGTGGGTAAATAGTGCTTATGTTTGGCGTTTCTGTGACTTTTTTGCGGCGTGTTATGGTGATATAATTAAGTTAAGAATTATTGCTTAAATTTGAAGGGAATCATCATGACAAAACAAAAGAATTACAAAAAAACACTAATAGCTTGTTATCTTGGTTTTGTTACACAAGCTATATCTGCTAATTTTGCGCCACTCTTATTTTTAACATTCAAAAGCACTTACGGGATTTCACTTGAAAAGATTGCGATGATTCCGTTAGTGTTCTATTTAACGCAATTGCTTATCGACCTTGCGGCTACCAAATTCGCCGATAAAATCGGATATCGCACCTGTGTTGTCGCATCTCAGGTGTTATCGGCTGCCGGTCTCGTTTTAATGGCAATTTTACCGGAAGTACTTCCTGTACCATTTATAGGCATTTTAATTTCGGTAGTGCTTTATGCTGTCGGCAGCGGGCTTATTGAGGTTTTGGTAAGTCCTATTGTTGAAGCTTGTCCCTTTGAAAACAAGGACGGAATGATGAGCTTGTTGCATTCCTTCTATTGTTGGGGTGCCATGGGCGTCATTTTGGGATCTACTCTCTTTTTTGCTGTATTCGGCGTAGAGAATTGGAAAATACTTACGTTCATTTGGGCATTAGTGCCGTTATATAACACAGTCAACTTTGTTAACTGTCCTATAGAACGATTGGTTGAGGACGGCAAGAGCATGGGTGTTAGCAAGCTACTGAAAACGCCTATCTTCTGGTTGATGATAATGCTTATGGTGTGCTCGGGTGCATCAGAAGCAACGATGGCTCAATGGGCATCGGCATTTACGGAATCTGCTATCGGTGTATCCAAAACGATTGGTGATTTAGCAGGCCCGTGTTTGTTTGCCATGTTTATGGGTATATCCCGTATGCTGTACGGAAAGTTTAGCGAAAAACTTGATTTGACCAAGGTTATGCTTGTTTGCGGAATGATGTGCGCCGGTTGCTATTTGTTGGCTTCACTGTCCGCATTGCCAATTCTCGGGCTTGCAGGTTGCGCACTTTGCGGTTTAGCCGTCGGCATTATGTGGCCGGGTTCTATCAGCATATCCTCGCAGAAATGTCCAAGAGGAGGAACGGCAATGTTTGCATTCTTGGCATTGGCCGGCGATTTAGGTGCCATGGTAAGTCCTGCTATGGTGGGAAGCATTTCTGAAATGGCAGGAGGCAATCTCAAATCAGGGCTGCTTGTAGCTACCATTTTTCCGGCCGTACTTGTATGTGCGTTGCTGATTTTGAAGAAAAAAGTTAGTAAAGCAACAAATTGAGGATAATACATTCCATCAAGCGGTGCCATCTAAAAACCCTCTTTTGCCCACTGGGCAAAAGGGGGTTTTATAATGACGCCCTATCACGCAAGCGATATATCGCGAAAAGGAACTTATCGCTTTTTGTTGTTTTTTGTTGGGGAACGTGGTATGATGAGTGGTATGGAGGTGGCGGTATGAATCTTAAAAGAGGACTCGCTTTGGTGTTGTCGCTGATACTTTGCGTAGCCGCTGCCGGTTGCGGAAAAGGCAGTGAAACGACGACCACGACCACGACGACCACAACTGTGACAACTACAACGGCCGCTGTAACCACGACTACCGCGAACGCTGCCGCAGCAGCGCCTACCAAGACCACTGCCGTCGCAAGTGCGTATAAGAGTTTGGACGCCACCTACGAGCGGTTGTTATTGGTTAACGCCACGCACCCGATACCGTCGGATTTCCCGGTGGATTTGGTAAAAGTGGACAAACAATACTTAAACGGCAGTTTGAACCAAGTGGACCGCGGAATATATGAGTATTTGTTGGCATTGCTGGCGGATGCCAAAGCACAGGGCGTGAAACTCTACGTGCGGTCTCCCTACCGTTCGTATGCAACACAAACCTATTTATTCAACAACAAAGTCAATAAATTAATCAAGGCAGGCACACCCGCCGACGAAGCCCCTGCCGCCGCCGCACGCGCCGTAGCGCGTCCCGGCACCAGCGAACATCAGACAGGTCTCGCCATTGATTTCAACGTGGCATCATCCGCGTTTGAGAAGTCGCCCGGCTTTGATTGGTTAAAAGCAAACGCCGAAAACTACGGATTTATTCTGCGGTATCCAAAAGACAAAACCGAGGTAACGGGCATTATGTACGAAGCGTGGCATTGGCGGTTTGTGGGCATTAACGCCGCCAAGGAAATGAACCGCCTTGGTGTGACGTTGGAAGAATACGTGGAAATGAAAGCACTTGCTTGACGCTATGGCTCCGTTCCGCGGGCACTTACTTAGTGTATCTGAGGTCGCGAGCAAACCCCTTGTAACCCGTTGCTGTTTTTCGGTAAAAAGCTCGCTCTTTCTTGACAAATAACGGGAAAATGTGGTACTCTGTTACCTGAAAATAAAACCGTTGAATGAGGTGTTTTTATGTCAAAACAAATTTTGGTGGAAACTTCGGCCCGCCACGTGCATTTAAGCCGTGAGCATTTGGACATCCTATTTGGTGCCGGTTATGAACTGACGGCGAAAAAGGACTTATCCCAGCCCGGCCAGTACGCTTGTAACGAGCGGGTGGACGTGGTTGGTTCCAAAAAAACGCTGACGGGTGTAAGCATTCTCGGGCCTACCCGCCCGTCCTCGCAGGTGGAAATTTCGTTGACGGATGCCCGCGCCATCGGCGTGGCGGCGCCCATTCGTGAATCCGGTGACACGGCCGGCTCCGGTGCGTGCAAATTGGTTGGCCCTTGCGGAGAAGTGGAATTGGCGGAAGGCGTCATTGCCGCCAAACGCCACATTCATATGACCACGGCCGACGCCGCTGAGTTCGGCGTGCAGGACAAAGACGTGGTAAGCGTTCAGGTGGAAACCGACGGTCGCGCCTTAACGTTTGGTGACGTGGTGGTGCGTGTCAGCGATAAATTCGCGCTGGCGATGCACATCGACACCGACGAATCCAACGCCGCTTTGGCCGCCCCCGGTACAATGGGCACCCTGATTCGCTGAGATTCGCTGACAAGCATTGAAAAACCGCCCATCGGGCGGTTTTTTTGTTATCGAAAGGAGAAAGCGCAATGAAAAACACCCCTACGGTTGTTCAAAAGGTCATCTTTTTAGCGGTGTTTATTACGATGGTGGGCTCCACCGTGGCGGTGGCGGTGATTATGGCGCTGGCGCCCGCATCGTCGGCAGCGGGTGAGCCGCGCGTTAAAAGTGATTATGTGCTGATGCTCTTGCAATGCGTGGTGGGTATTGTAGCGCTCTTGTTACCCAGTTTTCTCCAAAAAAAGTTCGGGCTGGAGATTCCCTCGCGTATGATGATTGTGTATGCGGTGTTTTTGTACTGTTCCATCTACTTGGGCGAGGTGCGCAGTTTTTATTACCTCATTCCGCATTGGGACAATTTGTTGCACACGTTCAGCGGGGCGATGTTGGGCGCTTTGGGATTTTCGGTGATTACCTTGCTGAACCGCACCGACCGCGTTCCGCTGACGTTAAGCCCCGCCTTTGTGGCGGTGTTTGGGTTTTGCTTTGCCGTGGCCGTGGGTGTGGTATGGGAAGTGTACGAATTTCTGGCCGACGGTGTGCTGGGCACCAATATGCAAAAATTCGCGTTAGAGGGCGGCGAAAAGTTAATAGGGCGTGCTGCCGTGTTCGATACGATGATTGATTTGATAGTGGATGCCGTAGGGGCGCTGGTGGTTTCGGTTATAGGATATTTGTCGTTAAAATTCAAAACGGGTTGGCTGGAAAAAATCCAGTTACGCGTGCGCAAACAACCGCCCTCGTCTACCGAATGACACGCTAAACGCCGCGAGCATTACTCGCGGCGCTTACTTGCTAAAGAAGAGGACGTTACGCCAAGGTGACCCCTGTGTAATAATGGCGTAAAATTTCATCGTAAGAAAAGCCCTGCTCCGCCATCGTTTTGGCGCCGTATTGGCTCATTCCCACGCCGTGCCCGTACCCGCGCACCGTAAAAGTAAAGCCGTTTTTGCTGTGTGTTACCGTAAAGCAAGCGGAGCGCAAGCCAAGCGCGGTGCGAATTTCGCGCCCTGTCAGCGTTTTGCCGCCCACGGTTAAGCCGGTAACCGTACCCGCCGCCGACACGGAGGGCGAGCCGGTAATCCACCCATCGGCGTTGCCGGTGAGTTTCAGTTTAGGAAAAGCGGCGGCAAATTTGCTGTCCGACACCGTCACCGTGGAGGTGGCGTTGGGGGAGAGCGCATCCCCGCTGCTCACCACCGATTGCAGGTAGGTGTAATCACTGCCCCACACGGTTTTAGCGGTTTCGGTGCGCCCGCTGTTGCAACTGTGGTAGGCAGCAAAAATGGGCGCGTTTTTGTAGAGTAGGCGCCTGCCCGCCACGGCATCCACCGCGTCTGTGATTTTTTTAAGATAGGCGGCATAATCGTCACCCCACCGCTTTTTTAACCCCGCAGCGGAATAACTTTCGGGAAACGAGGAGGGAACACCCGTAAAATCCGCCCCTTTTAACTTGTCGGTATTGTCGGCGTTGCGCGCCTTTTCGTACGTATAGTAGGTGTAAGAGGCCACTGCCCGCGCTTTCAGCGCCTCTATCCGATAAGATGCCGGCATTTCGGCAGCCACCGTGTAAATCAGAAAATCCCGCTCGGCAAAGGTGTACAATACGTCGGCATCGGCATCCAACACCTTAAACACGGCGGTGGTGGGTTTTTCTGCCTTGTCCGTCGGCTTAGCGGTGGTTGGGGACGTAGCAGCGGCGGTCGAGGTTGGATTACTCGGATTGCTTGGCTTGTTCGGCTCGTCCGGTTGGGCGGCAGCAGGCGGGGTTTCGGCGGCTGCCGGTAGCAACGGCAACGGCAACAGCAAAAACAAAACGTAGCAGATAACGCACAATAATGCGTACGATTTCATATAATGCCCTCCAAACTAAAAATTTCAAAAACTAAGGAAAGTTTGCATAAAAAGCAAAACATTTGCATTAAAAATGAAAGTAAAGGGAAATTAAATTTCATTTTTAACGATTTCCGTTGACAATAGCGGCCGCAAGAGGTATAATAAACTCTATTACTCTCTGGGGAAGGAGATAGTTATGAAAAATACATTTACAACAACGCCCTTGTTCACATCGTTATGCGAGCAAGTCCGCGAAAAGAACTGCAGTTTTTCGGGGAACGCCGGCACTTTGGAAATTAAGCGCGGTCTGCGTAACGCGGACGGCACGGGTGTGTTGGCGGGTCTTACCAATATTTGCAACGTACATGGTTATGTCTTGAGCGAAGGCGAAAAATTGCCGGTGGAGGGGGAACTGACCTACCGCGGGTACAACATCCACGATTTGGTGGACGGCACTTACGGGCGCGGCCGCTTCGGGTTTGAAGAAACGGTGTTCTTGCTGTTGTTTGGGTCGTTACCCACGGCAGAACAAGCAGCTCAGTTTAACGAATTGTTGTCCTCCTGCCGCGAATTGCCGGAATATTTTGCCGAGGATATGATTTTGAAAGCGCCCTCTCCCAACATTATGAACAAGTTGGCGCGGTCGGTGCTGGCGCTGTATTCGTTTGACGACGACCCGGACAACACCTCACTGGAAAACGTGTTGCGGCAATGCATTTCCTTGATTGCGATGATGCCCGGCATTTTGGGGTATTCGTACCAAGTAAAGCGCCGCAATTACGACCGAGAGAGTATGTATTTCCATCCGGTGGCTCCGGGGTTGTCCACTTCGGAAATCGTGCTGCGCACCATCCGGGCTGACGCCAAGTACACGGCGGAAGAAGCGCGCCTGCTGGACTTGTGCTTAATGCTGCACGCGGAACACGGCGGCGGTAACAACTCGGCGTTTACCACGCGGGTGCTCGCCTCTTCGGGGACGGACACCTACTCTGCCATTTCGGCGGCCATTGGCTCGCTGAAAGGGCCGCGCCACGGCGGTGCTAACCTCAAAGTGGTGGAAATGTTGGAAGACATTAAGTCCCACGTGCGCGACTGGAACGATGAGGACGAAGTGGCCGCCTACTTAACCAAAATGGTGAACCGAGAGGCGGGGGACCGCTCCGGTTTGATTTACGGTATGGGTCACGCGGTGTATACGTTGTCTGACCCGCGCGCGGTGATTCTTAAAAAAGAAGCGGCGCGTATGGCGGAAGTGAAGGGATACATAGACGAATTCCACTTATTGGAAACGGTGGAACGGTTGGCGCCCGCCATTTTGTCCCGCGTGCGTGGCATTAACAAGGCCGTGTGCGCCAACGTGGACATGTATTCCGGTTTGGTATATCGCGCTATGGGTATTTCGGAGGATTTGTTCACGCCGTTGTTTGCCACGGCGCGGATTAGCGGATGGTGTGCGCACCGTATTGAGGAATTGCTCACAGGCGGACGGATTATTCGTCCGGCATACAAGCCCTCGGTACAGTTGCGCACGTACGTGCCGCTGGAAGAA
>JAZRRV010000205.1:0-1613 GCA_045651085.1 Acutalibacteraceae bacterium | reverse complement strand
TCCTTTACAACAGTACCATAATGACGGTTTCCAATACCATACCCAATCCGCCGCCCAAGAGCAGCAATCCAACCTGCCCCCAGAGGTTCCGCCGCCGTGCACGCCGCAACCCCGAATACCCGTTGTGCGCGTGCATCACGCGTCCTGCCTCGTGCTGCAGGGTGTCCTCCGCCTGCTCGGCGGCGTTTGGTCGCACAATAAAAAACGCACGCTCAAAATACGGGCTTTCCGCCGTGGTAACCTCCACCATTTGACGGCTGACCCCTCGAATCACACGCTCCACCCCTTGTTCATTGTTGACTCCCCAACAGTATGGGCTTTGGGTGAGCGTTTATGCAAAAAAATAGTCCGAAAATGCGACAAAAAATTGCCCGCGGACAAGGGGATATAACTCTTTGTAATAATTTGAATTTCACCAACATTGTGGAAAACTCTGTGGAAAATGTGAACAAATCGCGGTTTTAAGGGGGTTTTCACGGTCGTTTACAGTCGAAAAAAACCAAATTTTCCACAAATTGCCAACTTTTTGGATACAGTTAGTTGAATATTGGAAACTCACGGCAAGCGAGAGGTGAGGTATTGAACGGCACGTTCCACCGCGTCGCGGGAATTGCCCCAATCGGCGTCCTCACCGCTGTTGCGATAGTCGAACATTTTGCAAAAATGCGATACGTCACCGTGCAATTCTTGCAAGGCGCGCCGCGACAAAGAGCCCGCGGTTTTGGCGAACTCGCCCACGCGTTTTTTGTTCATTTCGGTGGCAGCGGTATGCACCAATTGCGTGAAATGGGGCAGACAGAGCGACGGTTGTTCGGCAAACAAGCGGCGGAAATCCTCCTCCGTTTCCCACAGGCGGCACACGGTGGCGAGCATACGCTGCATCGCCCAATCCACCTGCTGGCACAAAAAGCAGGTGGCGGTGCGCTCGTCGGCGCTTTTGGCTTGTTTGCGTCCGCTTTTGCCAAGCAACGGCAACCCCTCAAACACGTGTTGCTCCAATTCGGTTAAATGGCTTTCCAACATCAGTGCCACGCCCAACCGATTACGCTGTTTCAAAATTAAACGGTAATGGTCAAAGCAAAATCCCAACCGATTGGTTTCTATCCGCACGTCCGGTTCCATCATGGCGGCGCCGGTAATATACTCCGCCACCCGTTGCTCCAACAAGTTGCGCATACGGCAAATGGGGCAGCCGTCCCGCGGTTCAAACACCTCGCTTACCGGAATGGTGGTAATATCTTGTCGCACAATGCAACACATCCTTTCGTTATCATTATACCGATATTCACCACGTGGCACAAGTTTTTTTCAAAAAGTAGGATATTTTTTTGTTTTTTCTCTTTCAAAATGCATACGGTTGGTGTATAATAAGAACATAATTATATTAGGAGGTCAAAACTATGCCCCTCGTAAATACCAAAGAGATGTTCCAAAAAGCGTACGAAGGCGGTTACGCTATCGGTGCATTCAACGTCAACAATATGGAGATTATGCAAGGCATTGTGGATGCGTGCAAGCAACTCAACTCTCCGGTAATTTTGCAGGTGTCGGGTTCGGCGCGCAAATATGCCCACCACGGTTATTTGTACCACATGGTGCAGGCAGCAGTGGAG
>JAZRRV010000204.1:0-7646 GCA_045651085.1 Acutalibacteraceae bacterium | reverse complement strand
GCAAAGCCGATACGGCGGAGGCCGCCATAGAAACCTCCGGCGTGCGGATACACTCACTCACATCCTCGCCGTTCAAGAACACGCGTTGAACGCCATCGGCATAGCCCAGCGATACCGTCAGCGAAGGAAGCAACGCCTCCACCGCCGCCGCGTCGTGCGGGTCAATACCGCGACTCAGTACCGCCAACCCTACCGTGCGATACAACGCGCCCGTATGCACATACACCAGTCCCAGTTGCCCTGCCAAAATGCGGGCAATGGTGCTTTTTCCGGCACCGGACGGTCCGTCAATGGCAACCGCCACCACTGTTTTTTCTGTCATATACCCTTACACATCCTTGCCATTAAATATGTTGACCGGCAACCGCGCCGGTGGCAAATGCAATTTGTAAATTATACCCGCCGGTATAAGCATCCACATCTATCACTTCGCCGGCAAAGGATAACCCGCTTACCAAGCGCGAAGCCATGGTTTTACTATCAATCTCCCGCGTGTTCACACCGCCGGCCGTAATGACGGCCTCCGCCAACGGACGAAAATCCCGCACCGTAAGCGGCAGGGCTTTGAGCACCGCGCCCAACCGTTGCCGCGCCGCGCGAGAAACGGAGTGACACTTCGTTTCCCCCGCCACGTCCGCCAAGCGCAATACCACCGCAATCAGCGAGCGGGGTAACACCGCCGCCAGTGCATTGCCCACGCAAGCGTTGGGCTTTGCTTGCAGTTCCCGCACCAAACGCGCATCCACCTGTTCCGGTGTGAGCGCGGGCTTTAAGTCAATGGTTAAACGATACCGCCCCGCTGCCATTTCCCGCATATGGGCACTGGCACTGAGCACCAGCGGGCCGGTAACGCCAAAATGCGTAAACATCAATTCCCCAAACTCGTGAAACACGGTTTTTTTGGTTTGGGTATCCGTAACCGTCAGCGAACAGTTGCGCAAAGATAACCCCTGCACGTCCGCGCACCAATCCTCCTGCGTTACCAACGGCACCAGCGACGGGCGCGGCGGAATAACCGTGTGTCCCGCCTGCGCGGCAAGGGTATATCCGTCACCCGTAGAACCCGTGCCGGGATAAGAACAACCGCCCGTGCACACGATAACACCGTAGGCGGGCAAGGTGCGGCCGTCCTCTAATTCCACGCCGCAACACACGTTGTCCTCCAAAAGCAACCGCGTTACACGGCCGGTTACAAAACGCGTGCCGCCAAACCGTGCAAAACGCACCAGCGCATCCACCACGTCCACTGCTTTGTCCGACTGCGGAAACACACGTCGGCCCCGTTCCGTTTTAAGGGCAACGCCTTGTTCCTCCAACAGTGCCATGGTATCCTGCGGCGAAAAAGCCGCAAACGCACTGTGCAAAAACCGACCGTTGCCCGGCACCTGCGCCACGCACTCCGCGGGCGTACAGTTGTTGGTAACGTTGCAACGCCCTTTACCGGTTATCATCACTTTGCGGGCGGGGCGGGCATTGCGCTCCACCACGGTAACGCGCATTCCCCGCCGTGCGGCAAACCCCGCCGCCAACAAGCCGGCAGCGCCGCCGCCCACAACCACCACGTGCAATGGCTCACTCATGCTCGGCCTCCGTTGCGGGCGGCTTTTCGACGGGTTGATACACCTGATACGTCGCCCACAGTTCCTCCAGTTCATTCAACGTGTCGCGGTTGGCATCCATTCGTTTAAGCGAAATAGCCACCAACAACGCGTTAATAATGCTCAGCGGCGCTACCAGCGAGTCCACCACCGTCGCCATATCGCTGTGCGCGGGCAATAAGTAAGTAGCAAAATCCGCAATGGGCGATAACGGACTATCCGTAATCGCCACCACCTGCGCGCCGCGGGTGTGGGCAAAGTGCATCGCCTTTACCGCTTTGCTGGAATACCGCGGAAAACTCAACCCGATAATGGCATCCTCCGCGCTGATGGGGAACATTTCCTCCAAAATTTCCGTTTCGCTGCTGGTGGAAATCAGCCGAATATCCGGCAGTAATAGTTTAAGATAATACGCCAAAAATCCCGCCAGCGCGCGGCAACTGCCCGCGCCGAACACATACACGCGGCGAGCACCCACCAGCGCCGCCACGGCTTGGTCAAATGTATGCGAATCCAGTTCCTCCAACGTTAAACGAAGGTTGGCAATATCGTAAGACATTACCTTGTCCAACACTTCATCATCCTGCATACGGGCGCGCGTTACCTCCACCCGCTGTACGCTGGTAAGCTTACTGCGCACCAATTCCTGCATTGCTTTTTGCAGGCGCGGATAGCCACTGTACCCCAATTCCGTAGCAAAGCGAACCACCGTGGATTCGCTCACGCCGACCGCTTCACCCAACGCATACGCCGTCATAAAAGCGGCCGTGTCGTAATGTTCCAAAATGTAGGCGGCAATCAGCCGTTGTCCCTTAGAAAAGTCCGACATCTGTCGGGTGATATGGGTAATTAAATCCGTTTTCAACGTCATCACAAGCCCTTCCTTGCGGGAATTTAATGATTAAGTTTACCGCGTTTTCCAAAAAAATTCAAGCCGAAATTTGTCGGCGTTACCGAAACAAACGATAAAGTATTGGCTGAAACCTTAAATAATACACGGGAATCAACCGGGATAACCCAATATCGTATAAGACAAACACCACGTTACCGGCCACCAAAAACACCGCCAAAAACACACCCAACGGCAGAGAAACACCGGTAACGGCAAAATCGTTAAGCGAAAAGCCCACCGTGGAAAGTATGGCGTAAGTACCCACCATCGCGCCGTTAAACACCGCGGCTTTGATAACCCACTCCCACACGCGGCGGCAACGTTCCGCCAACGATTTTATCACCGGGTAGTACCCGAAAAAAGCCACGAACAACCATTTGGCTTCCATATCCGGCACCAGCAACAGTGCCGGCACGGCCACGGCGGCATACACTGCCAGCGCCCAACGCTTGCCGCATTCCATAACCACCGGCACCAAAAACACCGCCGCCAAAGCGGGTAATGCGTAGGTGGCAAACGGAAACACCGTGAGCAACAAACACACCAGTGCCAACGCCCCCATTAGCCCGCCAAATGCCAACCGCGCCGTGCGTTTCACAACACAACTCCCCTTTAGCAACAACAAAAACGAAAATGAATCAAATCGCAGCCAAAACATTCGCAACAAAAGTCCGCGCAAATTAAGCCTTGACACACGTCACAACCCGAAATGCCGCCGCCCATAGGGCGATACGCGCCGGTGCGGCGCTGATGTTCCAATTGATTGTAAGCCGCACGGTATTCCATATTGGCAGGGTCCATACGCGTGGCGGTGGAGAAATGATTATACGCTTCGTCCAACCAGCCCTTTTTGTACAGTACACTGCCTTTCAGAAAATACCATTCTGCATCGCGCGAGGGTGCGGGAATCCCATCCAGTAAGGTTTCCGCATCCACCGTGCGACCGGTGCGGATAAGATTGCGAATATCCTGATACCCGGAGCCGGCGGTGTACCCGCCGCCCGCGCTTTGTCCGCGACCCTTGCCGGCGCGGCGTTCGCGAATAATGGCATCGTACGCCTCGTTAATCTCCTGCATTTTTTCTTCCGCTAAATCCGAAAGCGGATTATCCCCGTAATTGTCGGGGTGGTACTTGCGCGCCAACGCGCGGTACGCATCCTTCACCTCATCGTCTGTTGCGGTAGGGCGAATTCCCAACACCTCATACGGATTGTTCATGGTTATTAACCTCCCGAATTTTTCCGCGGCGAACACCACTTAACACTTGTTTTTGTGCTTGCGGCAATCCCCAGTCCAGTATATTTCGCAAAATGCCGTCAAAACGGCGAATGGTAAGCAATTCATACGCGGCGCGGCACTCTGCCAACGATGCGTTAAGCGATAACCGCACACTTTCGCGGCATTGCGCCAACCGTTCCGGCGTAACATCCCCCTCGCGGTAAGGCACCAACAACGGATTGTAATTACCGGTTCGGCTATCCTCTGCCAAATCGTCCGCCGCATCCATTAAATAAATCCAGCGACCCAAGCAGTACCCAAACCGTTCCAACACGCGGCGTTGTTTTTCATCCGCCGCCGCATACGCGCACAAGGTTGCCAACAACTGTGCCGTGGGTTCGGCAGCGGCATCCACCGAGGCGGTATTCGCCGCTTCCAGCGCCGCTTGCCTCTGCGTGTAAGCCGCCATAGCCGCATCCCAAGCCGGCATACGCTGCGCCGCACGACGACGATGCCGTGCCGCAGGTAACCGCGCCATGCGCGCTGCGGTACGCTTGAAAAGGCCACTGTCCGCCACCGTGTCGCACAATTTGTGATATACCAGTAGCACCGAAGCGTCGGCACATCTCTCCAGTACCGCGTTATCCCCGCAACAAGAGCGTTTTTTCAACGGATTATACGGACAGCGTGCCGTGTGAAACGTCGGGCAATCCTCCGCCAACGCCAAATGCAACAACACCAAAAACGTCATATCATAACTCAACGTCATTTGTGCGGTACAGCCATACCGTTTCCCCAACGTGCGACAAAGCGAGCAGTACAGCCCGCGATACTGCTCAAATTCGCCCATTTTCAGTTCCGGTTGATAGGGTTTAATATAGCCGAACATACCGTCGTCACCTTTTTATTATGATACAACTTTTTCAAAACAGTGTATGAAAGATTTGTAAATATTCCGCAGAAATTGCTAAAACGCCGCCGAAATATTGCAACGTATATTTTGCGAACAACGACCCATACTAGTTCTGCAACCAATCAAAAACAAAGAATTAACAAAAATCTGTGAAAGAAGAGGAGGAAAACCCTATGGACATTATTGCTTTGATTTTGGTGATTATCGGTGCGCTGAACTGGGGCAGTATCGGTCTGTTCCAATTCGACTTGGTCGCGTGGATTTTCGGCGGCCAAAGCGGCCCTATCAGCCGTGTTATTTACACGCTGGTGGCGCTTGCCGGTATTTGGTGCATTTCTCTGCTGTTCCGCCGTCGCGGACCGGTGTTGGAAGAATCCGACAAATAATCATCGTTGCAAAAACAGGGTCGCCGAATGTCGGCGGCCCTGTTTATTATGCACCGTTAAATGAGTGCCTTGGTATCGCGCGCAATGACCAATTCCTCGTTGGTGGGGATAACGAATGCACGCACCGCGGAATCCGCCGTGGTAATTTCCGTTTCCTTGCCGCGCACTTGGTTGGCCTGCGCATCCAAACGCACACCCAAGTAAGCCAATTTTTCCAAAATTTCGGCGCGCAACAACATTTGGTTTTCGCCGATACCCGCGGTAAACACAATCGCATCTAACCCGCCGAGCGCGGCAACGTAACCGCCGATATATTTAAGAATTTGATAACTGCGCAAATCCCAAGCGAGTTTCGCACGCTCGTTGCCGGCTTCCACCGCAGCGGTAATGTCGCGGTCGTCGCTGGATACACCCGAAACACCCAACATACCGGATTTTTTGTTCATAACATCATCCATTTGGGCGGGGGTAAGTCCCTCTTTTTCCATCAAGAACGTAACAACGGACGGGTCAATCGCGCCACTGCGCGTGCCCATTAAAAATCCATCCAACGGGGTAAGACCCATCGTGGTATCAATCACCTTGCCGTCACGCAGAGCAGCAATGGACGAGCCGTTACCCAAGTGGCAAGTGATAATACGCGTGCCCTTGCCGTCCGGCTTGCCGAGCAGTTCGCAGCAACGTGCGCTGACAAAACGATGCGACGTACCGTGGTAACCGTAGCGGCGCACGCCGTATTTCTCATAATACTCATACGGCAAACCCCACAAATACGCCACTTCGGGCATCGTTTGATGGAACGCGGTATCGAACACCGCCACCTGCGGAATCTCCGTACCGAATGCGGCAGTAGCCGCCTCAATGCCCTTTAAGCACGCGGGATTGTGCAACGGTGCCAAAATCGTGTATTCGCGCACCGCTTCCAGCACTTCTTCCGTAATGCGCACGGATTTATCAAACTTAGCACCACCTTGCACCACGCGGTGACCGATGGCAGACACTTCGGACATATCGTTAATTACTTTACCCTCGCCGCTGGTAAGCGCTTGTTTAACTTGCTCAAACGCCGTGGCGTGGTCCGGCATCGCTACTTCCAACTGCACCACACGGCCGTCATCCGTCTTGTGAGTAAAGCGGCCATCAATCCCAATACGCTCGCACAAGCCCTTGGCGACCGTCTGCTCACCGTCCATATCAATCAATTGATACTTGAGCGAAGAACTGCCTGCGTTAATAACCAGAATTTTCATAAATTTTCTATCTCCCATTCACCATATTGATTTTTTCAAAAAAATCCCGTATACTTATTATAGTACGAATTTTAATTTTTTCAACCCTTTTTCAAAAAGTTGCGGAGGTGTCTCGCTATGCGCATTGCCGGTGTGGTTGCCGAATACAATCCGTTCCACAACGGTCACGCGTTGCATTTGGAAAAAACCAAAGAACGCGGCGGCGGTTGCGAAGCAACGCATATTGTGGCGGTTATGAGCGGCAGTTTCGTCCAGCGGGGCGAACCCGCCGTTTTACCAAAGTTTGACCGCGCCCGTGCCGCACTGGCGGGCGGGGCGGATTTGGTGTTGGAATTACCGGTGCCGTGGTGCCTTTCCTCGGCGGAGGGGTTTGCTTTCGGCGCGGTGTCTCTTTTAGAATCGCTCGGCTGCGTGGACTATCTCAGTTTCGGCAGCGAAATCGGCAAAACAGAACCGCTGGAAAAGGTGGTTACCGTTATGGAAACTCCGCGGTTTGCCACATTGCTGAAATATTATATGGATACCGGCACCGCCTTTGCGGAAGCGCAACAAAAAGCATTGGCGGAAATTGTTGGAAAAACCGGCGCGGCAATACTCTCCACGCCCAACAATACGTTGGGTGTGGAATACATAAAAGCGCTACGTCGGCTAAACAGCCGTATGCAACCCTTTACCGTATGTCGGCAAGGCAGCGCGCACGATAGTTTGGTGCCACTCGGCAACACCGCTTCGGCTTCGTATCTGCGCACGCTGCTCACCTCCGACCGGTTGCTCAGCGCACTGCCGTATATGCCCGCCTCCTGCGCCGCCGTGTTGTCTGAAGCGGCACAAAAAGAGCGTTTGCCTGCGGACGTCGCCTTGTTGGAACGCGCGGTACTCTCCCACCTGCGGTTGCTCTCTGCGGACGACCTGCGTGCGTTGCCGGGTATTTCGGAAGGTCTGGAAAACCGCGTGTATGCCGCCATTCGCAAAGCGCGAACCCTTACGGAGTTGGAGGAAACGATTAAAACCAAACGCTACCCCCTTACCCGCGTGCGGCGGTTACTGTGGTCGGCGTATTTGGGCATTCCTTCCGGTTATGCGGAACAGCAACCGCCGTATGCACGGGTGCTGGCCGCCAACGAACGCGGCAAGGAGATTTTATCCGCCGCTAAACCAACCGTACCGTTGTTACACCGTGCGTCACAAGTTCCAAAGCTTAATGCCGCGTGTCAAGCACTGTGGGCACTGGAAAACCGCGCCACCGATTTGTACGGCCTTGCCTTTGCCGAGCCGCTCCCCTGCGGGGAGGATTGCACTACGGGACTCATTCGGGAATAAACAAAATGCCCGCCGGCAGTTGCCGGCGGGCTTGCTTTTTATTTTTCGGGCTTCTCAACCTTTTCCATA
>JAZRRV010000203.1:0-1160 GCA_045651085.1 Acutalibacteraceae bacterium | reverse complement strand
ATAGCCTTTCTTGCCTCGTACCTGTCCATACCCGCATATTTCGGGTAGTTTTCGGTAACCTTTGCGTCATCGGTGAGCATATTTTCGAGGGGGAGATCGTGGCGCATACCGACCTCAAAGTCGTTCGGGTCGTGCGCGGGGGTGATTTTAACCACACCGGTACCCTTGGTCATATCGGCGTGCTCATCACACACAATCGGTATTTCGCGCCCCACCAACGGCAAAATGACGTGGCAACCGTGCAGGTGCGCGTAACGCGGGTCGTCCGCGTTAATGGCAACGGCGGTGTCGCCCAGCATTGTTTCCGGACGGGTGGTGGCGAGTTCTAACTGCTCGCCCGTTTCTTTTACCGTGTACAATAAATGCCAAAAATGGCCGTTGCGCTCCTCATACTCCACCTCTGCATCGGAAATGGAGGTATGGCAGTGCGGGCACCAGTTGACCATACGGTTGCCGCGGTAGATTAAGCCCTGCTCAAAGAGGCGCACAAACACCTCACGCACGGCTTTGGAGCAACCCTCGTCCATCGTAAAGCGCTCGCGCTCCCAGTCGCAACTGGAACCGAGTTTTTTAAGTTGGCTCACAATGCGGTTGCCGTATTGGTTTTTCCAAGCCCAGGCACGCTCCAAAAACCCTTCGCGCCCGAGCATATCTTTGGTAAGCCCTTCCGCGCGCATGGCTTCCACTACCTTTGCCTCCGTGGCAATGGAGGCGTGGTCCGTTCCCGGTAACCACAGTGTGGCATAACCCTGCATACGCTTAAAGCGGATAAGAATATCCTGCAACGTATTATCCAACGCGTGGCCCATATGCAACTGCCCCGTGATATTCGGCGGGGGAATAACAATGGTTTAGGGGGTTTTTTGGGGGCCGGGTTCGGCGTGGAACCAGCCGCCGTCCAGCCAAAATTGGTAGATGCGGTCTTCCACTTCCCGCGGTTCATAAGTTTTTGCCAATTCTTTTTTGTTCAACATACGATACCCTCCGGCATTTAGACAATATAGAATACAGTATATCACGATTTTTCCAAATACACAAGTACCCCAAACGACAAAAATAACGGAATAAAGCGGACGAGTATTCGGTACAACGGGGAAATGAGCATACTATGGCCGAGCATCGCAAAAAAATGTGCAGGAATTTCTTTTTTTTTTTTCAAA
>JAZRRV010000202.1:0-2184 GCA_045651085.1 Acutalibacteraceae bacterium | reverse complement strand
AGTTTATTAAAAAGAACGGGCCGGAACGGTTTAAGTTGTTGGTGGAGCGTGCCGCGAATGATGTGGAATATCGTTTGATAGAACTGGGGCAACGGCATTTGCTCAACACGTCCGAGGGTAAGGTTACCTACCTGCGGGAGGCCACGCAAATGCTGGCAGAACTGAACGACCCCCTGGAGCGAGACGTGTATTTGGGGCGGTTGGCGCAGGATTTATCGGTTTCCAAGGATGCGCTTAAAACGCAGTTGGAGTACCAACTGCAACGCCGCAAAAAGCAGCGGCAGGAACGGCAGATGTCGCAGGTGATTAAGCAGGCGGAAGCCGGTTTGCGCAAAGCCAATCCCGATGCCGCTGAGCACGTTCGCGCCGCCAGCGCGGAGGAAGCGTTGTTGGGTATGCTGTTGCTCAACCCCGATTTTTTGGGAAGTGTTTCGCAAACGCTGTCGCCCGATGAGATGGTAACGCCTTTTAATCGCGGGGTGTATCAACGCCTGCTCGAACGTTATAAGCAGGGAATGCTTGTGGAACTCTCGGTATTGGCGGAGGAGTATGAGCCGGAGGAGATGGCCTATATTGCCGGTATGTTGCGCGAATCGCGCGAGCGAGGAACCACGCTTTCGGCGGAGGATGCGGCCTATTACGTCGGCGTTATTAAAAAAGAACATCAATTGCAGGTGCTGCGGGAGCCGTCGGCTCTGACCCCTGAGGAAATACAGCAAAAACTGGAATTAATGCGAAAAATGAAGTCATAATATTCAGGACAAACGGAGGAAAATACGATGGCGGAAAAAGGAATGGATATACTCAAAGAGGTAGCGCAGGAGCCGGTTTTTAGTGAGGAAGAATCGGTAGACATTGCTGCCGGAAAAAAAGACAAGAAAACCGTGTATAATGAACTGATTGAAGCGGGTCGCGCCAAGGGGAAACTCACCACGCAGGAACTGATGGATGCGATGGAAACGTTGGATTTTGACCCCGAACAGATGGACAAGTTGTATGAGGTGTTGGAAAGTTACAACGTGGAAATCGTGGACGATTTTACCGAAACCGCGTTTAACGATATGGAAATGGTGCTGGAAGGCGATTCGGGTGAGGATACGGATTTGGCCGGAGTGGACGGCGTTATTACCGACGACCCGGTGAAAGTGTATTTGAAAGAAATCGGCCGCGTTCCGCTTTTGTCTCCCGAAGAGGAGATTGACCTGTCCATTAAAATTGCCGAGGGTAACAAATACGCCAAAAAGCGTTTGTCCGAAGCAAACTTGCGGTTGGTTGTGAGCATTGCCAAGCGGTACGTGGGCCGCGGTATGCAGTTTTTGGATTTAATTCAAGAGGGGAATCTGGGCCTGATTAAAGCAGTGGAAAAGTTTGACTACACCAAGGGCTTTAAGTTTTCCACGTATGCGACTTGGTGGATTCGGCAGGCCATTACCCGCGCCATTGCAGACCAAGCGCGCACCATTCGTATTCCCGTGCATATGGTAGAAACCATTAACAAGGTGAAAAAGGTTTCCAGCCACTTGTTGCACAAAAACGGGCACGAACCCACCGCGGAGGAAATTGCGGCGGAGCTGGAAATGCCTACCGAAAAGGTGCGCGAGATTATGCGCGTAGCGCAGGAGCCGGTTTCGCTGGAAACCCCCATCGGCGAGGAGGAAGACAGCCATTTGGGTGATTTTATCCCCGACGACGAGGCGTTGGCTCCGGCGGATGCGGCGTCGCATTTGTTGCTCAAGGAGCAGTTGCGGGACGTGCTGGCCACGTTGACTCCGCGTGAAGAAAAGGTGCTGGCGCTGCGTTTTGGGTTGGAGGACGGTCGCCCGCGCACGTTGGAGGAAGTCGGCAAGGAATTCGACGTCACGCGTGAGCGTATTCGTCAAATCGAGGCCAAGGCGTTGCGGAAACTGCGTCATCCCAGCCGCAGCAAAAAATTAAAGGATTTCTTGGATTAATTATCCGCAGTGGAGATTCTGCACTCTTTTCGTGAAAAACTGTTGACAAACACGGCGGGGGAGTGCTATAATAACCACTGCTATATGCGAGGATGCTGGAACAGGCAGCCAGGCGCGTTTGAGGTGCGTGTGTCTTTGTCGTGAGGGTTCAAGCCCCTTTCCCCGCACCAAAAAGCCAAAGATGTGCGTCCATATCCCCCCCAGGCAATTGGAGCCGCCGGGCATGATGTGA
>JAZRRV010000201.1:0-4059 GCA_045651085.1 Acutalibacteraceae bacterium | reverse complement strand
GACTTGGTAGCGGGGAACCAATAACCAAGGAGGTATAAGACTATGCAAAAAGGCATCATCGGTAAGAAGGTCGGCATGACGCAGATCTTCGACGAAAAGGGCAATGTCGTTCCGGTTACGGTCATTGAGGCCGGTCCGTGCGTCGTTGTTCAAAAGAAAACCGCCGAGAATGACGGCTACACTGCGGTGCAGCTCGGCTTCGGCGATTTGAAGGCAAACAAGGTGAACAAGCCCATGAAGGGTCACTTCGACAAAGCGGACGTGGCACCGAAAAAGGCGCTGCGCGAGTTCCGCTTTGCGGATTGCGACGCTTACAACGTGGGCGACATCGTAAAGGCGGACACCTTTGCGAACGGCGACGCGGTGGACGTGGTCGGCGTGAGCAAGGGTAAGGGCTACGCCGGCGCTATCAAGCGCTGGAACCACAGCCGCCTGAAAGAAAGCCACGGTACGGGCCCTGTTGCTCGTCACGCCGGCTCGTTGGGCGCGTGCTCCTCTCCCTCTCGTGTATACAAAGGGATGAAGGGCGCCGGCCATTTGGGTGCTGAGCGTGTAACCGTTCAGAACCTGAAGGTTGTGAAGGTTGACGCGGAGAACAACCTCATTGCGGTGCGCGGCGCTGTTCCCGGCCCTCGCGGCGGCTTGGTGTTAATCTCCGATTCCGTGAAGGCGTAAGGGAAGGAGGAAGTAATTATGGCTCAAGTTTCTACATTTGATATGACCGGCAAAAAGACCGGTACGATGGAGCTTTCGGATGCCGTTTTCGGTATCGCTCCTAACGCCACTGTCCTGCACAGTGCGGTTGTCAACTACCTTGCCAATCAGCGTCAGGGCACTCAGTCCACCCTTACTCGTTCCGAGGTGAGCGGCGGTGGCCGCAAACCGTGGAGACAAAAGGGAACCGGACACGCTCGTCAGGGTTCCACCCGTTCTCCCCAGTGGACGCACGGCGGTATTGCCCTTGGTCCGAAGCCGCGCAGCTACACCTACGTGCTTCCCAAGAAGGTGCGCCGTTTGGCTCTGAAGTCCGCGTTCTCGTCCAAAGTGCTCAGCGGTGATATGCTGGTGCTGGACGAACTCACGCTGGACACCATCCGCACCAAGAGCGTGGTTACCATGCTCGCGGCACTGGAAGCGAAAAAGAAGGTGCTGATTGTTCTTCCTGAGAAGGACGAAAAAGCAATTCTCTCTGCTCGCAACATTCCCGGCGTGAAAACCACGTTGGTTAACACGCTGAACGTTTACGATGTTTTGAACTGCGATACCTTTATCGTTGTGAAAGACGCTGTCGCCAAGATTGAGGAGGTGTACGCATAATGAACGCCCGTGACATCATTCTGGCGCCTGTCATTACGGAAAAAGCGGTAGCGATGCTGCCGGAAAAGAAGTACACCTTCCGCGTTGACGACCGCGCCAACAAAATCGAAATTGCCAAAGCGGTGGAAGAAATCTTCGGCGTGAAAGTCGCCAAGGTAAACACCATCAGCATGAAAGGGCATTTGCGCCGCATGGGCCGCAACCAAGGGTATACTTCCGATTGGAAGAAAGCCGTTGTTACGTTGAAGGCCGACTCCAAGACCATCGAGTTCTTCGACGGTATGTTCTAAAACGACCGCGAAACACGAAGGTCGGCAATGTATGGGACACACCTCCCTGTGAGGAAGCGGCCGTGTCCCGCTAAGCCAAGAAATAGGAGAGTGAATCGGAATGGCTACGAAACTTTACAAACCGACGACCCCGGGACGTCGCGGTATGTCCGTTTTGGATTACAGCGAACTGTCCAAGGTGGCGCCGGAGAAGAGCTTGTTAGCTCCTCTGGACAAAAAATCCGGCCGAAACAGCTACGGCCGAATCACCGTTCGCCATCGCGGCGGCGGTAACCGTCGTAAGTACCGCATTATCGACTTTAAGCGCAACAAGTTGGGTGCTGCCACCGTTTTGACGTTGGAGTACGACCCGAACCGCAGCGCGAACATTGCGTTGGTGCAGTACGAGGACGGCGAAAAACGTTATATCGTTGCTCCGCAGGGCTTGTCCGTTGGCGACGTTATCGCCTCCGGTGCCGATGCGGACATCAAACCCGGCAACGCTCTGCCGTTGTCCAACATCCCGACCGGTACGTTCATCCACAACGTGGAGTTGTATCCGGGCAAGGGTGCTCAGCTTGCTCGCGCCGCCGGCGTGATGGCACAGTTGGTTGGTAAGGAAAACAACCTCGCGATGATTCGTTTGCCCTCCGGCGAGATGCGCAACATCCCGCTGAACTGCATGGCAACGGTCGGCCAGGTTGGTAACCTCGACCACGAGAACGTGAAAATCGGTAAAGCCGGTCGTAAACGTCACATGGGTTGGCGTCCGACGGTGCGCGGTTCCGTTATGAACCCGTGCGACCACCCGCACGGCGGTGGTGAAGGTAAATCCCCCATCGGTCGTCCGGGCCCGGTTACCCCGTGGGGCAAGCCGGCGCTGGGTTACAAGACCCGCAAGCATCATAAGGCATCCGATAAATTTATCGTGAAACGCCGCAACGGCAAGTAAGCGAAAGGAGATTCATTTTTATGGGTAGAAGCGTAAAGAAGGGTCCTTTCGTACAGCCCGTTCTGTTGAAAAGGATTCAAGAAATGAATAAGGCCGGGGAAAAGCGCATCCTCAAAACGTGGAGCCGCGCCTCCACCATTTTCCCGGACTTTGTCGGTCACACCATTGCGGTGCATGACGGACGCAAGCACGTGCCGGTGTATGTTACCGAGGATATGGTCGGTCACAAGTTGGGCGAGTTCGCGCCCACCCGTACCTTCCGCGGTCACGTCGGTTCCAAGACTACGAAGTAAGCGGCTGAAAGGAGAGAAACGTTATGGAAGCAAGGGCGCAAGTAACTTACGTCCGCATGTCCCCTCGCAAGGTTAAAATCGTTCTCGACCTCATCCGCAACAAACCGGTTGATGTCGCGCTTGCGATTGCACACAACATCCCCAAAGCTGCGGGTGAACCTGTTGAGAAACTGCTGAAATCGGCGGTAGCCAACGCGGAAAACAACTTCAATATGGATAAAAACCAATTGTACGTTTCCGAGTGTTTTGTCTGCCCCGGTCCGATTCTCAAGCGTAT
The DNA here is from genome assembly GCA_045651085.1 of Acutalibacteraceae bacterium. Taxonomy (GTDB): domain Bacteria; phylum Bacillota; class Clostridia; order Oscillospirales; family Acutalibacteraceae; genus RGIG3009. Next base: position 951 of record JAZRRV010000201.1, on the reverse strand, counting down.
TCGTCCGAGAGCGCAGGGTCGTGCGTTCCGCATCGAAAAGAGAACTTCACACATTACCCTTGTGCTCAAGGAAAAGGAATAAGCGAAGGAGGAGAATTATGGGACAGAAAGTCAATCCCCACGGTCTGCGTGTCGGCGTAATCAAGGATTGGGATTCCCGCTGGTTCACCAAGAAGAACCTGGTTGGCGATACCCTCGTATCCGATTATAACCTGCGCAAATATCTGAAAGAGACGCTGTTTGCCGCCGGTATCGCGAAAATCGAAATTGAGCGCGCCGCCACTCGTGTCCGTGTGAACATTCATTGTGCCAAGCCCGGTCTGGTTATCGGTAAGGGCGGCGCGGAGATTGAAAAGCTCCGCCTGACCTGCGAAAAAATGCTGGGCAAGACCACGTTGGTCAACATTGTTGAGATTAAAGCTCCCGACGTTAACGCGCAGTTGGTTGCCGAAAACATTGCACAGCAGTTGGAGAAGCGTATTTCTTTCCGCCGTGCCATGAAACAGTGCATCGGCCGTGCCATGAAGATGGGTGCCCGCGGTATTAAAACGCAGGTTTCCGGTCGTTTGGGCGGTGCCGAAATTGCCCGTGTTGAGCAATATCACGAAGGTACCATTCCGCTGCAGACGTTGCGTGCAGACATTGATTATGGTTTTGCGGAGGCAAACACCACCTACGGCCGTATTGGCGTTAAAGTGTGGATTTACCGCGGCGAAGTTCTCGCCGGTGCGGTTCAGCAGAAGCCCCGCCGGGAAGGAGGCCGCAAGTAATGCTGTTGCCTAAGAGAGTAAAGCATCGTCGTGTTCAGCGTGGCCGTCTTACCGGTAAAGCGCTGCGCGGCAACACCGTGAGCCACGGCGAGTTCGGTTTGGTGGCGTTGGAGCCCGCGTGGATTAAGTCCAACCAAATTGAAGCAGCCCGTATCGCGATGACCCGTTACATTAAGCGTGG
>JAZRRV010000200.1:0-24240 GCA_045651085.1 Acutalibacteraceae bacterium | reverse complement strand
ATCGACATCAACTACCACCATCCCGAGGTGGCCGCCAGCGGTCAGTTCGAGATCGAGCCTCAACTGGGCGAGGTGGTACATATGGCGGATGCCTCTATGATGATTAAATACATCATCCACAACACCGCCCTCAAGCACGGACTGACCGCCACCTTTATGCCCAAGCCCATCTACGGCGAGGCGGGCAGCGGTATGCATGTGCACATGCTGCTGAAAAAGGACGGCAAGCCGGTCTTCTCCGACGATAACGGCTACTCTCACCTGAGTAAAGAGGCTCACTGGTTTATGGGTGGTCTGCTGAAACACATCGCCTCCCTGTGCGCCATCACCAACCCCAGCACCAACTCCTTTAAGCGCTTGGTCCCCGGTTTTGAGGCGCCCGTAACGGATGGCTACGCAACCTCCAACCGCAGTGCGGTTATCCGTATACCGGCCTACGCAAAAAGCCCCGACAAGCGCCGTTTTGAGCTTCGCAATCCGGATGCTACTTGCAATCCCTACTTCTGCTACGCGGCTATTCTTATGGCGGGTCTTGACGGTATTAAGAACAAGATTGACCCTCACGCAAACGGCTGGGGCCCGTACGATATGAATCTTTACAATCTCCCCGACGAGGAAAAGGCAAAATTACAGGGGCTTCCCGTATCGCTTGACGAGGCTCTTGACTGTTTGGAAAACGATTTTGCCTATCTCACCGAAGGCGGCGTGTTCCCCGAAGAACTTATCCGCAATTTCATTAAAACCAAGCGCGCCGAGTGCAGACAACTTGCCGCGATTCCTCATCCCGCGGAATTTGACAAGTACTATAATCTTTAATTCGTATCCATTTCCAAAAGCTCGGTAACCGTTACGGTTGCCGAGTTTTTTGTGCCACAAAACGGGGGACGCTCCTTTTCATAATAGTTGTTAGTTAGTTTCAAATCGGCTATAAAAGTCTTTTTCTTGCAATTACATATACGTTCTTTTACACGATTCAGTTGCTATGTTTAAAATTTTATGTTATATTTTTTGTGAGGTGCTATTGTGCAACGTTCAAGTATAAGATCGTTTTTGAAAAATCCTAAGGCGTATTTGAGGAACTTTTATTATTCTACACGCATATACTTATTAAAAAAAGGTCCCAATATAAGTTGCTTAAAGTCTTTATATTATTCAAAAAAGTTTGCAAACGGTTCCAAAAAGTTGACGGTTATCGCTACGCAGAAAGGCGTTATTAAAGTAGCTAAAAATGCTCGTTTGAATATCGGAGATATTTTGCTTTTGGGTAAGGCTTCCACGCGTGTAGGTGAAATCGGTCAAACGCGTTATGATATTCCCTTAATTCAAATTGCCGAAAACGGGACTTTGAATTTACTTGGTCAATTTGCTCTTATTCCCGGTGGCCGTATAATTGTGGGGGGAAACGCCACGGTCACCATTGGCAATGGTTCGTTCGTGTCTTATGATACTCTGGTAATTTGCAGAGAAAATATATCCATTGGGGAAAATTGTGCTATTTCTTGGGGGTGTCAAATTTTAGACACCGATTTTCACAGTGTAGTTGTTGATAATAATGTTAAAGAAAATACGTTGCCTATCGTCATTGAGGATAATGTTTGGGTTGGGAGTAAATCAATTATTCTTAAAGGTGTCACGGTCGGTAGCGGTTCAGTAATAGCATCCGGTGCGGTTGTAACAAAAGATGTTCCTCCCAATTCGCTGGTTGCCGGAAATCCTGCCAAAGTCATTAAAGAAAACATTGCTTGGGAATTCTAAAATAGTGCTCTGATAACAAAAATATACGATAATGTGAATATTTTTGAAAAGTGAACGGATACGTTTAATGCGTAAATGTGTAATTAACAAAAAGATAAAAATACCTATTGACAAACGGATTTCTTGGTGGTAGAATGTAGGAAATTTAATGGCTGTGACGAAGACGGTTGTGGATTTACCTTTCAGAGAGTCGGCGGTTGGTGCAAGCCGATAGCGTGAGTTCACGTTTAACCCATCACTTCTGAGCTGAAAGGCCGAACGCTTTTGCAATTAAGCCAATCCGTGTATGCCGCGTTAGTGCAAAGGGGTTGTTAGACCCTAAAGTGGCGATGTTATCGCAATTTGAGTGGTACCGCGAGTGAGTTTATTCACCCGTCTCAAAGTTTTTACTTTGAGGCGGTTTTTATTTTTTATTTAGGGGGTTGTTAAAATGTCAACAGTATCTTCCGAAAAACTTTTAGAGGTGGCAAAGCGAATTCGTGAAATGCGCGAGATATGTGGCATTTCAACCGAGCAAATGGCTTGCAAAGCGGAGGTTTCGCACGAGGAATATTTGGTTTATGAATCAGGCGGCAAAGATTTTCCGTTCACCTTCATCCACAAGTGCGCGCTGGCACTGGGCGTGGAGATGACGGCGCTTTTAGAGGGACACACCGCTAAACTTTCTTCCTACACCGTAACTCGTAAGGGCAAGGGGCAAAGAGCGGCCAAGGAGGACGGAATTGAAATCCAAAATTTGGCGCCTTCGTTTAAGGAAAAAATGGCAGAGCCGTATTGGGTGCGCTATGAATATTCGGCAGAACTTCAAAACAAGCCGATTCACTTAACCAAGCACAGCGGTCAGGAGTTTGACCTCATTTTAGAGGGCGCGTTAAAGGTTCAAATCGGTGAGCATACCGAGGTTCTCCACGAGGGTGACAGCATCTATTATAACAGTTCCACTCCTCACGGAATGATTGCGGTAGAGGGCAAAGATTGCGTTTTCTGCGCGGTTGTCCTTTCGGGCGAAAAGACGGAGGAAGAGGAAGTCAGAAAGAGCATTGTTTCCGCACAAAAGACGGAAAAACTAATCTGCGCAAAATTTGTAAAACCGGTTGAGGACGAAAACGGGGCGTTGAAAAGCATCACGTTCCCAAATGCCGAGACGTTCAATTTTGGTTTTGATATTGTGGATGGGATTGCCAAAGCGTATCCCGAAAAATTGGCGATGCTCCATATTGACAAAAACAAGCAAGAGCGCCGTTTTACGTTTGAGGACATTAAACGCGCCTCCAATCAGTGCGTTAACTACTTCACCTCGCTGGGCATTAAAAAAGGTGACCGCGTAATGCTGGTGTTAAAGCGGCATTACCAGTTCTGGTTTGCTATGGTGGCTTTGCACAAACTGGGCGCGATTGCTATCCCTGCCACCAATCAGCTGAAGGACCACGATTTCACGTACCGCTTTGAAGCCGCGGGCGTTAGTGCCATTTTGTGCACTGCCGACGGTGACGTTGCCGATATGGTGGATATGGCGGCGCAAAAATACGACGGCCTCAACACCAAAATTTTGGTTGGTGGCAGCCGCGACGGTTGGCACGATTTTGATGCGGAGTACAGTCTTTTTTCGGGCAAATGCGAGCGCAAAGCAGATACCCCTTGCGGCGATGAGCCGGCGTTGATGTTCTTTACCTCCGGTACAACCGGTAATCCCAAAATGGCTTGCCACAAGCACACCTACGCTTTGGGGCACTTTGTTACCGCCAAATATTGGCATTGTTGCGAGAGGGAAGGTCTCCATCTCACCATCTCCGATACCGGCTGGGGAAAATCGTTGTGGGGCAAACTTTATGGTCAATGGCTGTGCGAGGGTGCGGTATTTGTTTACGATTTCGACAGGTTTGATGCGGCCGATATTTTACCCATGTTTGCAGCGTACAATATCACGACTTTCTGTGCGCCGCCCACCATGCTCCGAATGCTTATTAAAGAGGATTTGAGCAAGTACGACCTGTCCTCCATTCATCACATAACCACGGCGGGCGAGGCCATCAATCCTGAGGTAGTTAAGCAGTTTGAAAAGGCAACCGGGCTTAGAATTATGGAGGGCTTTGGTCAGACCGAAACCACGCTCACCATTGCCAATCTTTCGGGAACCGAGGCAAAAATGGGCTCTATGGGCAAGGCCTCGCCGCAGTATGATATTGATATTGTCGACCCCGACGGCAACTCCGTTGCCAACGGCGAGGTAGGCGAAATCGTTGTGAGAATCCATAACGGTGTGCCTTGCGGTCTCTTCAAAGAATATTACCGTGACGAAGAAAAGACCACAGAAGCGATGCACGACGGTCTGTATCACACGGGGGATACCGCTTGGCGCGACGAGGACGGGTATTTCTATTACGTCAGCCGTATTGATGACGTTATTAAATCATCCGGTTACCGTATTGGGCCTTTCGAGATTGAAAGCGTCATTATGGAACTGCCGTACGTTTTGGAATGCGGTGTTTCGGCGGTGCCCGATGAAATCCGCGGTCAGGTTGTTAAGGCAAGCGTTGTTCTGGTTAAGGGGGCAGTGGGGACCGACGAACTCAAAAAGGAGATTCAGGAGTACGTTAAGCAGCACACCGCTCCGTATAAATATCCTCGAATCGTTGAGTTCAAGGACGAACTGCCCAAGACGATAAGCGGTAAGATTCAGCGCAACAAACTCTAAATAGCTATTGACAAAATAGCCAAAGATATGATACAATAACTTAAATTTCAAAAGCGTTGACGAAGAGGGCGTCGAAGTTCTTTTTTCAAGAGAAGCGGCGGGTGGTGCAAGCCGTTAAAAAAGGGTCGATGGTTGTAGCTTCTGAGCTGAGGGGAAGAACGCAGGTAATTGTTAGTAGAGCCCCTTCGTGACTGCCGCGTTAGTGCATAGGGGTTGTTAGACCTTAAAGTGGCGTTTATCGCAATTTGAGTGGTACCGCGGGTTTGCTCTTTAGCTACAAACTCGTCTCAAAGTATTTTATCTTTGGGATGAGTTTTTTTCGTTCCAAAACGGAGGATACTTATGAACAGTATTAAAGGGTTGGATTTAAAAATTAAAGAGATGGCGCGCCGTATTTCCGAGCTTCGCGAGATAGAAAACCTCTCCACGGCGGAGATGGCTGCTAAAACAGGCATCAGCGAAGAGGAATACATTGCTTGCGAAAGCGGCAACAGCGATTTGAACTTTGCCTTTTTGTATCGTTGTGCCTTGGCATTACGGGTTGACGTTACCGAGATTATCGAGGGAACCGGCCCCCGTCTTGCCGGCTATACCGTGACAAGGAAGGGCGAAGGTCAACGTATTGAGCAAGCGCACGGTATGGTTTACTACAACCTTGCCTCTGCTTTTAAGAACCGCATTGCGGAGCCGCTTTACGTAGTATCCGCCTACGACGAAAAGGCGCGAAAAGGGGAGATTGAACTCACCACCCACGAAGGGCAAGAATGCGATATTATCGTGAAAGGCGCTTTAATGGTTCAGGTCGGTGACCATATCGAGGTACTCCGCGAGGGCGACAGCATTTATTACGACAGTTCAGTTCCCCACGGAATGATTGCGGCCGACGGTAACGATTGCATTTTTTACGCCATCGTTCTTAACCCCGCGGGCGAACCGATTTCCAAACTCACCCACAAGGAAATGCACGAAATCACGGTGGCGCCGAAACGTGTGGCTATCAGCGCGCAACCGCGAGTTTGGGAGAATTTTGTTATTCCCACTGAAAACGACAAAGGCACCATAACTAAAGTGGAATTCAAAAACGATGATAAATTCAACTTTGCCTTTGACGTTATTGACAAACTCGGCAGAGAAAAACCGAATAAACTGGCAATGATTCATCTGGATAGAGAGAAGAATGAGCGCCGTTTTACGTTTGAGGATATTAAGCGCGCCTCGTCGCAAACGGCAAACTATTTTAAGTCGCTCGGTATCTCTAAGGGCGACAAAGTTATGCTGATTCTCAAACGCCATTATCAGTTCTGGTTTGCTATTTTGGCGCTTCACAAACTCGGCGCCATTGCGATTCCCGCCACCAATCAGTTAAAAGAACACGATATTACATACCGAATCCAAGCCGCAGGTGTAAAGGCGATTGTTTGCACCGCGGACGGCGCGGTTTCCAACGAAGTGGATTTAGCCGCGCAACACTGTGACTGCTTAACCACCAAAATTATGGTGGACGGTTGCCGCGAGGGCTGGAGAAACTTTGACGAGGAGTACGGCCTTTACAGCAGTAAATTCCAACGCACGGAGGATTCTCCTGCCGGTGACGATACCATGCTTATGTATTTCACGTCGGGAACCACCGGTAACCCCAAAATTGCCGTGCACAGTTACAAATACCCGCTTGGGCACTTTATAACGGCTAAGTACTGGCATTGTGTGGACCCGGAGGGCATTCATTTCACCATTTCGGATACCGGCTGGGCAAAGGCCGCGTGGGGTAAAATTTACGGTCAATGGTTCTGCGAAACGGGTCTTTTCGTGTATGATTTCGACAGGTTCGAGGCCGCCGACTTACTCCCGATGTTCGCCAAATACAAAATTACCACGTTCTGCGCACCGCCGACAATGCTCAGAATGCTCATAAAGCAGGATATTTCCCAATACGATTTATCGTCGATAGAACATATGACGACGGCGGGCGAGGCGCTGAACCCTGAGGTGTTTCGTCAGTTTGAGGCCGCAACCGGTCTTCAAATTATGGAGGGCTTCGGTCAAACGGAAACGACCTGTGCTTTGGCCAACTTAACCGGCACCAAAACCAAAGTCGGTTCTATGGGCAAACCCATTCCGCTCTATGATATTAAACTGCTGGACGCCGATGGCAACGAGGTAGATACCGGTGACATCGGAGAAATTTGCATTAACGTGCAAAACGGAATGCCCAACGGGTTGTTTAAGGGCTATTATAACGACGCGGAAAAAACGGATGAGGTGTTGCACGACGGTTTTTATCACACCGGCGACACGGCTTGGAAAGACGAGGACGGCTATTTCTGGTATGTCGGCCGTGTGGATGACGTTATCAAATCCTCGGGTTACCGTATCGGGCCTTTTGAGATTGAAAACGTCATTATGGAACTCCCTTATGTGCTGGAATGTGGTGTTTCCGCCGCGCCGGATGAGGTGAGGGGACAGGTGGTTAAGGCAAGCATCGTTTTAACCAAGGGCACGGAACCCACTGAAGAACTGAAAAAGGAAATTCAGCTCTACGTTAAAAACCGAACGGCGCCTTATAAATATCCGCGTATTGTTGTTTTCCGTGATGAACTCCCCAAAACAACCAGCGGCAAGATTCAGCGTAACAAGCTGTAAGGTAGTGGCGTTATGGAATTTAAGAGAATCACCATTATTTCGGGTCATTACGGAAGCGGGAAGACCAACGTTGCGGTAAACCTTGCCGTTTCGCTTAAAGCGCAGCAGGCAAAGGTAGCGCTGGCGGATATTGATATTGTTAACCCGTATTTTCGCTCTAAGGATAGCGAAGAATTGTTAGAAAATGCAGGAATCCGCCTTATCTGTTCCGAATATGCCAATTCCAACGTGGATATTCCCGCGTTGCCGCAGGCGATGTACAGCGTTGTGGATGACAAGGAACTTTTCAGTATTCTGGACGTTGGCGGGGATGAACGGGGCGCTTTAGCGCTCGGCCGTCTTTCCGACAAAATTCAACAAGAAAATAATTTTTCCATGTTGTACGTTGTCAATCGTTTTCGTCCGTTAACCGCAACGGCAGATACCGCCATTGAGATTATGCGGGAGATAGAAAACGCTTGCCGTCTAAAGTTTACGGGGCTTATTAACAACTCGAATTTAGGCGCGGAAACAACACCGGAAGACGTGCTCGGCTCTTGTACCTATGCGGAGGAAATCTCCCAAAAGACGGGTTTGCCGCTCGTTCTCACAACGGTGGATAAAAGCCATTATCAACTGCTAAAAGATAAAATTAACAACCTGTATCCTCTTGTGATGCAGAAAAAACTGTAAAGGAGTGCTTAACGTGGCTGTTTTAACTTTCAAAACCGACAAATGCAAGGGCTGCGGCCTTTGCGTAGATGCTTGTCCTAAGGGCGTTTTGGCATTGGCATCGGATAAAATCAATGTCAAGGGTCACCACCCCGTGGAGGCGGTCGAACCGGAAAAATGTATCGGCTGTGCATTTTGTGCAACAATGTGCCCCGATTGTATTATCAAAGTAGAGAGGTAAGTGAACAAGATGGCTGATAAGGTTTTAATGAAAGGTAACGAAGCGATTGCCGAAGCCGCAATTATTGCAGGTTGCCGTCACTACTTCGGGTATCCTATCACTCCGCAAACCGAGGTTGCCGCCTATATGGCAAAAAGAATGCCCAAAATCGGCGGAACGTTTTTGCAAGCAGAAAGCGAAATTGCCGCTATCAATATGGTTTACGGCGTTGCCGCAACGGGCAAACGGGTGATGACCTCGTCTTCCAGCCCCGGAATTTCGCTGAAAGGGGAGGGCATCTCCTATTTGGCAGGTGCCGATTTGCCGGCGTTAATCGTTAACGTTCAGCGTGGCGGCCCCGGTCTCGGCGGTATTCAACCCTCACAGTCGGACTATTTCCAAGCAACCAAAGGTGCGGCACACGGCGATTTTCATATGATAGTGTTGGCACCCGCTTCGGTTCAGGAAATGGCAGAGCTGACCGTGAAGGGGTTTGACCTTGCCGATAAATACCGTATGACCACTATGATTTTGGCTGACGGTACCATGGGTCAGATGATGGAACCCGTTTGCTTGGACTTTAAGACGGCGGAGCCCGTGGAAAAACCGTGGGCAACAACCGGCACAAAAATGCAAAGAGAACATAACATTGTTAACTCGCTGTTCTTAAAACCGGAAGAATTGGAAAGAACCAACTTTGAACGCTATGACCGTTACAAGTTCATTGAGGAAAACGAGGTTCTGTACGAGGAATATTTAATGGACGATGCCGAAATTTGCGTTGCCGCATTCGGTATTGCCGCCCGCGTTTCCAAGAACGCCATTAATGAGGCAAGAAAGCAGGGAATCAAGGTGGGTATGATTCGCCCCATCACCCTGTGGCCGTTCCCCAAAAAAGCGTTTGCCGATGCGGCAAACAAGGTAAAACACATTGTTTCTGTTGAACTCTCTATGGGCCAGATGATTGAAGATGTCCGTTTGGCCAGCGAGTGCAAGGTGCCCGTATCGCTCTGCAACCGTGCAGGTGGTATGATACCTTCTCCGGAAGAGGTTTTAGCAGCAATCATCAAAGCCAACAACGGAGGTGACAAATAATGGTTGTATTCGATAAACCCCACGCCCTGTCCGATATGCCGTTGCACTATTGCCCCGGCTGCACCCACGGTATTGTCCACCGTTTGGTAGCGGAGGTTATGGATGAACTCGGTATTGAGGGAAAAACCATCGGTATTGCGCCGGTTGGTTGTTCGGTTATGGCTTACGATTATTTTAACTGCGATATGATTGAGGCGGCTCACGGCCGTGCTCCTGCCGTTGCCACCGGTGTTAAGCGTTCCGACCCCGAAAACATTGTGTTTACGTATCAGGGCGACGGTGACTTGGCCTCTATCGGTATGGCGGAGACTGTCCACGCCGCTGCGAGAAACGAAAATATCACCATTATTTTCATCAACAACGCCATTTATGGTATGACAGGCGGTCAAATGGCGCCGACTTCGCTTCCCGGTCAGGTTACGCAAACTTCTCCTTACGGTAGAGATACCGATGCTTGCGGTTTCCCCATTAAGGTGTGCGAAATGCTCTCTGCATTGGACGGCCCCGAATATTTAGAGCGCGTGGCGGTGAACAACGTTCGCAACGTCAAAAACGCCAAAAAGGCCATTAAAAAAGCATTTGAAAACCAAGTAAACGGCAAGGGTTTTTCGCTGGTTGAGGTCGTTTCCAGTTGCCCGACCAACTGGGGTATGACTCCTTCCAACGCGCTTAAATGGATTGACGAAAAAATGATTCCTTATTATCCTCTTGGGGTATATAAGGACAGAAGTGCAACGTAAGGAGGGCGCAGTATGAGCACAACACAGTATCTTATTGCCGGCTTTGGCGGTCAGGGAATTTTGTTCTCCGGAAAATTTTTGGCTTATAAAGGCCTAACCGACGGCGCAAACGTCAGTTGGCTCCCTTCTTACGGGCCGGAAATGCGTGGAGGCACCGCCAGTTGCAGCGTTATTTTAAGCGACGAAGCGGTCGGCTCTCCCATTGTTTCCGCCCCCGACGTTTTAATCGCTATGAATCTTCCGTCATTGGATAAGTACGAGGATTCGGTGGTCAAAGGCGGAATGATTTTTGTGGATTCCACGTTGATTGAGCGCAAGGTAAAACGCACCGACGTGAAAGTGTTTTACATTCCCGCCACCAAACTGGCGGATGACAACGGCATCCCCAAACTGGCCAATATGATTATTATGGGCAAGGTGCTGGCGGAAACCAACGGCTTTGACGACGAAGAGGGCGTGAACAACGGCCTTAAAAAGGTTATCTCGGCAAAACACAGCGATATGCTGGAGGTAAACCTCAACGCTATGCGAATCGGTAGAGATTATTAAGGAAGGTGCTTTTGAAATGGAAATTACGGTACAAAAGACGTTAACTCCGGCCGAAAAACCCGATAGCAGCATTTTGGGCTTCGGCAAATATTTTACCGACCATATGTTCATTATGGACTATTCGGTGGATTGCGGTTGGCACGATGCGCGAATCGTCCCGTTTGACAGAATTCCGATTCATCCTGCTTCAACCGTTCTTCATTACGGTTCCGAGATTTTCGAAGGTCTCAAAGCGTATCGTAAGGCAGATGGCAGCGTTCAAATGTTCAGACCCATGGAAAATATCCGCAGAATGAACCGCTCCGCCGTGAGAATGTGCTTGCCCGAAATCCCCGAGGATATGTTTTTGGAGGCATTAACCAAGTTTGTCGAATTTGAAAAAGAGTGGGTTCCTTCAGCGCAAGGCACGTCGCTTTACATCCGTCCTTTTATGTTCGGTAACGATGAAACGTTGGGTGTTCACGCGGTGAAAAACGCCACCTTTATGATTATTACTTCCCCCGTTGGCAGTTATTATAAAGAGGGCATTAACCCCGTTAAGATTATGATTGAATCTGAGGATGTTCGTGCCGTTAAGGGCGGAACCGGCGAGGCAAAATGCGGCGGTAACTACGCCGCGAGCAACCGTGCGGGTGAGCGTGCCGAGCAAATGGGATATTCGCAGGTATTGTGGCTTGACGGCGTTCACAGAAAGTATATCGAAGAGGTTGGCGCAATGAACGTTATGTTCAAAATTAAGGGTGAGGTTGTCACGCCCATGCTCGCCGGCTCCATTCTCCCGGGTATTACCAGAAAATCCATCATCGAACTTCTTAAAAAGGAAGGGCACCCCGTATCCGAGCGTCTTATCAGCGTAGACGAGTTGGTGGAAGCGCTGGAAAACGGCACGCTCGAAGAAGCGTGGGGTTGCGGCACGGCAGCGGTTGTATCTCCCATTGGCGAGCTTATGTACAACGGCAAAAAATACTCCGTGTGCGGCGGCAAAATCGGTGAACTCACCCAGCACCTGTACGATACCTTAACCGGTATTCAGTGGGGAACGGTGGAAGACACCTTTGGGTGGACGTATTCCGTAAATTAACGGTTGACAACCGATAACATCTTTGCTATAATACGAAAATAAGATGTAAATGCGTTGAAGGAACTATTTGCTTTTGGTTTAGCATCAAAGAGAGCCGTTGTTGCTGAGAAAACGGTATGCCGCATTAGCAAAGTCTCATTCCGGAGCAGAGTTTCAGAATTTTAGTAAGAAACTACGGCTTGCCCCGTTATCATGGCAAAAAGCTTAGTCGAGCTTTGTTTTGAGTGACTGTCTTTTTGGGCAGTAATCAGGGTGGTACCGCGAGTTAAACATTCGTCCCTGAAGCTATTAGTAGCTTCACTTGCTTTTTTTATTAAAGAAGTGAGGTAAGGAACTATGAAGAAGATTAAGGTAATTGATATGACGCTCATTCACGGGGCAAAATCGCTCTCTTTCAAAGAGAAGATTGAAATTGCGCGGCAGTTGGATAAGCTGAATTGCGACGGTATTGACCTACCGGAAATTGAGAACGTTACCACCGATTCCTTGCTGGTAAAAACCATTGCTTCTTTTGTGAAGAATAGCACTATCTCAGTTTCGGCGGGGATGAGTGTCCAGTCAATTGAAGCCGCCGTTGCTGCGGCAAAATCGGCCAAATGCGCACGTATTAAAATCTGTATTCCCGTTTCCGCCGTTAAAATGGAATACGTTTGCCACAAAAAACCGGCAAAAATTTTGGAACTTGCCAAAGAACTGTTTGAAACCGCAACCGCCAAAGCCGAAAACGTTGAATTTTTTGCGGAAGATGCAACGCGAGCAGAACTGGATTTCTTGTCCCAAATCATCGGTCTGGCGGTGGAAGCAGGGGTTAAGACCGTTACGCTAAGCGACGAAGAGGGCGCGATGTTGCCCGATGAGTTTGCTGATTTCCTGAAAAACGTGAAGGCGGCAATCCCCGCACTGGAAAAGATAACGCTTGGTGTTCTTTGCAAAAACACAAGCGGTATGGCAACGGCCTCGGCCGGTATTGCCATTAAAGCGGGGGCGGCTGAGATTTGCTGCCTTGTCGGCAACGACGAATTACCCAGAATGAACGTTCTTGCGAATACCATGGATAACAACGGTGCCAGAATGGGTATTGAATCCGGCCTTAAATTTACCGAACTTACCCGAATTACCAAGCAGATTGAGTGGGTGCTGGCTTCCTCCGATAAGGGCGAAAATTTGGAGATTAGCACGGCAAAATCGGACGACGTCTCCTTCGATGCCAACGACAGCATCGAAACCATTATTAAAGCGGTGAATGGCTTGGGCTATGAACTGTCAAGCGAGGATTACCAAAAGGTTTACGATGAATTTAAGCGTCTTGCCGACCATAAGGCGGTCAGTTCCAAAGAGATTGATGCCATTGTGGCTAACGTTGCCTTGCAAGTCCCTCCGACATATCAGTTGGTCGATTACGTGATAAACAACGGCAATATCATTGCGGCATCGGCGCAGATTGCGCTTGAAAAGGAAGGCAAAAAGCTGGCGGGCATCTCTATGGGTGACGGGCCTGTAGATGCCTCCTTTAAGGCGCTGGAGCAGATTATCGGCCATCACTTTGAGCTGGACGATTTCCAAATTCAGTCGGTCACCAAGGGCAGGGAAGCGGTCGGCCAAGCGCTTGTGCGCCTCCGCCATAACGGCAAGGTGTATTCCGGCAGCGGTATTTCCACCGATATTATCGGTTCCTCAATCCGCGCCTATATTAACGCCGTTAACAAAATCGTTTACGAGGAGAACTAACGATGAAACTTTCTTTTTCCACAAAGGGTTGGCATAACCACACCTTTGATGAATTTTGCGATATAGCCAAAGAATTACGCTTTAGCGGCATTGAACTGCACAACGTTAAAAACCGCCTTTTTACGGATAAGGAGAGCGCTTTTAACGACTATCGTTGTGCCGTCACGCTTCGTAAATTGTATGAAAAAGAGCTGCGTATTCCTTGCATCGACAGTCTTTGCGACCCTGCCGACAAATCGACTCACGCCGAGGCATTGGAGGAATTGAGAGAGTGTATTCGCATTGCCGCCAATCTTCACATTCCCGGCATCCGCATTTACGCTTCGGAGCACGGGGACGATGACGTAAGCACGGTAGAGGAATTTTTAACTCAAATTTTACCCGAAGCGGAAGCGGCAGGGGTGACCTTGCTTTTTGAAACCCGTGGCCTTTTTGCCGATACCGGTAAACTCCGTGATATGCTGGAAGATTTTGCTTGCGACAGTTTGGCGGCTCTTTGGGATATGCATAGCCCGTATTTTATTGCGGGCGAAAAGCCGGAAAAAACCATTGAGAATTTGGGCGCTTACGTTAAGCATATCCACATTAAAGATGCGGTGAGAACCAAAAACGGCATTGACTATTGCCTTATGGGCGAGGGAGAACTCCCCATTGGCGATATGATTGCGGCACTTCGCTCGGTTAACTACGACGGATTTATTTCGCTGGAATGGTCGCCGGAGTGGTGTCCGGAAATTGACGATATTGAAATCATCCTCTCGCAGTTTGAAAGCTATATGAGCCGGTTTTCCGACACCTCAACAAGCGGTAACACGCTGTATTACAACGAGCAACACACCGGCAAATTCGTTTGGGAAAAGGATAAATTGATTGACGCCACCTTCTCGCAGGTGCTGGACAGAATGGTGCAAGAATTCCCCGACCAAGTGGCGTTCAAGTACACCACGCTGGACTATACCAGAACCTACTACGAGTTCAGAAAAGACGTGGATACGTTTGCGCGTTCGCTCATTTCTATGGGGGTTAAGGCGGGGCATCACGTTGCCGTTTGGGCTACCAACGTGCCCCAATGGTTCATTGCGTTTTGGGCGTCGGCTAAAATCGGTGCCGTGCTGGTTACGATGAACACCGCCTATAAAATTCACGAGGCGGAATATCTGTTAAAACAGTCGGATACCCACACGCTGATTATGGTAGACGGGTTTCGGGATTCCAACTATTCGGCCATTATGGCGGAACTTTGCCCCGAACTGGAAAACACCGTTTCGGGTCAACCGCTGCACAGCCGCCGCTTGCCGTTTTTGCGCAATATCATCACCGTCGGCTTCAAGCAAAAGGGTTGTATGACGTGGGAGGAGGCCATTGAGAGAGCGGAAACCGTTCCGGTAGAGGAAGTGTACCGTATGGCGGCCGCCGTGGATAAGGACGACGTTTGCAATATGCAGTATACCTCCGGCACAACCGGCTTCCCCAAGGGCGTTATGTTAACCCATTACAACGTGGTGAACAACGGCAAATACATCGGTGACCATATGGACCTTTCCACCGCGGACAGAATGATGATTCAAGTGCCGATGTTCCATTGCTTCGGTATGGTGCTTTCTATGACGGCGAGTATGACACACGGTGCCACCATTTGCCCGTTGCCGTATTTTTCGCCCAAACCGGCGCTGGACTGCATACATAACGAGAGAATTACTTGTTTTAACGGTGTTCCCACGATGTTTATCGCCTTAATGCAACACCCTGATTTTGAAAAGACTGATTTTTCCAACATTCGGGTTGGGATTATGGCGGGCGCGAACTGCCCTGTCGATTTAATGAAAAAGGCAACCGAGGTTATGAACATGAAGCAGATTGTTTCGGTTTATGGTCAAACCGAGGCATCACCCGGTTGCACGATGAGCAGTTACTACGATTCTTTAGAGGTAAGAACCGAAACCGTCGGCAGTGCTTTTGCCAACGTGGAGTGTAAAATTATTAATCCCGAAACCGGGGAAGAGTGCGCCGATATGGAAACGGGCGAATTTGTTGCCCGCGGCTATAACCTGATGAAGGGGTATTACAAAATGCCGGTTGCAACGGCGGAGGCCATTGACAGCGACGGTTGGCTTCACACGGGTGACTTGGCTTGTAAAAGACCGGATGGCACCTATTTGATAACCGGAAGACTCAAGGATATGATTATCCGCGGCGGTGAAAATATTTATCCCAAGGAAATTGAGGAGTTTATTTACACTTGCCCCAAGGTGAGTGACGTTCAGGTTATCGGTGTCCCCGACGAGCGTTACGGCGAAGAGATTTTGGCTTCCATTATCCTCAAAGAAGGCGAAAGTATGACCGAAGAGGAAATGAGAAAGTACATTACCGACCATATGGCTCGTCACAAGGTACCTCGTTATATTGAGTTTACCGATAAATTCCCCATGAATGCCGCAGGAAAAATCTTAAAATACAAAATGCGAGAAGATGCGGCCAAGAGATTAGGACTGACAAAGTAATGATAAACGGTATACAAGTTATTGATTCGCATTGCCATATATATCCTGAAAAAATAGCCGCTGCCGCCGTTCAAGGAACCGACAGGTTCTACGGCGGCAAGGCCGTTTGTAAGGGTACTGTTGACGATTTGTTGGTACAAGGCGCTAAGGCGGGGATTGATAAGTTTATTGTACAATCGGTGGCGACAACACCCGCCCAAGTTGCTAAAATTAATGAATTCATTGCCGCTGAGGTTGCCAAGCACCCCGATACATTAACGGGTCTCGGAACACTCCATCCCAACAGTGCCGATATGGAAGGCGATTTCGAGCATTTGATGTCTTTAGGGTTACACGGCGTAAAACTTCATCCCGACATTCAAGGGTTTAAGATGGACGATTATCGCTGTCTTAAAATCTATGAACTTTGCGAAAAACACCGCCTGCCGATTTTGATGCACACGGGGGATAGTCGGTACGACTATTCCAACCCCAACCGCCTTGTCCCCATTTTGGAGATATATACCGACCTCATCATTGTCGGCGCTCACTTGGGCGGTTGGTCAGTGTGGGAGGAGGCCGACAAAAAATTAGTGGGTTTTAACAACCTTTACGTCGATTGCTCCTCTTGCTTTAACTATATGGAAAAAGAGGATGTTAAAAAGATAATTTCCCACTACGGGGTGGATAGGGTGTTATTCGGAACGGATTATCCGATGTGGTCTCCCCAAAAAGAGATGCAAGCTTTTCTGGATTTGGATTTCAGCGATGATGAGCTGAAATTGATGTTCTGCGAGAATACAAAAAAAGTATTTGGCGCGAACGGATAATAGCCACTTGTGTTTTCCAAAAACAAGTGATATACTTGTGTGCGTATTAGGGGAGGGGCACTTTTTATGGCTTTTAATGCAACCATACAACAAATGCTTTTTTTGTTTTTGCTTATTATTTTGGGTTACTTGTTGGCTAAGATGAAATTGGTTCCCGAAAATGCCCAAAACACGCTTTCCAAGCTGGAAAACTATGTGTTTATACCCGCGTTGTGTATGGGCACCTTTGTAAAGAATTTTACCGTCAACACGCTGGTTAATAACCGCACCTTATTACTAATAAGTTTGTTAATAGAATTGGTTGTTATCCCCATTTCCATAGTCGTCGTTAAATTGTTGTCCAAAGATAAGTACACGCAAAACATTTTTCTTTATGGGTTGTGCTTTCCCAACTATGGTTTTATGGGCAATGCCATTGTCAGCGCACTGTTTCCCGAATGGTTTATGGAATATCTTATTTTCTGTTTAGTATTGAACGTTGTACTCTATCTTTGGGGTATTCCTGTTTTGTTGTTGGGCGAAACCGAACAAAAGAGCAGTATTCTTATGAGATTGAAAAACCTCATTAATCCTATGTTTATCTGTATGATATTGGGTATGATTTGGGGCATAAGCGGTTTACCGACACCGACTTTTGCACAAAGCATTTTGGATTCGCTGGGCGCGTGTATGTCGCCGATTGCTATGCTGCTCACGGGTATGGTCATTGCCAAAAGCAAATTATCGGAAGTACTGAGCCACAAAAACATTTATGTAATTTCTGTGGTTCGATTAATCGTGTATCCCTTGATTTTCTTAGCCATTGCACGCTTGTTCAAATTGGAGGGCATATTACTCATTTGCGGTTTGTGCTCGCTCTCTATGCCGCTCGGGCTGAACCCCATCATTATACCCAGCGCATACGGGAAGGATACAACCAAGGCCTCCGGTATGACTATCGTTTCACACTTGCTTGCCTGCATTACCATACCGTTGTTTTTTATGTTTTTAGGCAACTAAAATCCCTTGCGCACTTTCTTTTACAGTGGTATACTTATTAAGAGATGAGGATAATTTTCGCTCCTCTGAATACTTTTAGGGAATAGGATGATAAAAATTGAAACTGAATTTATCTCAAATTAAGAGCATTACCAACGGCGCTGTCAGAGTAGTTGAGGAAGAAAACGGGTTTCATTTTCACCGTTTTGCCGAGGAACAAGAAGAGCTTTATAAGGGTACGGATTTTTATAGAAAAGCACCTTGCACCTCTGGCGTGCAACTGCGGTTTAAGACGGACAGCAAAAAATTAGGGCTCACGGTGGAAGTTTCCGAGGGTACCAGCCGAAAGTATTTCGCCTTCGATGTTTTTGTTAACAATACAAAAATAGGGACCATTGACAATTTTGAAGGCAAGGATATTCCGCAAAACTACACAGTGTGGGATTTACCGCTTGGGGAGTTCTCCAAAGAATTTTCCTTGGCGGACGGCGTTAAAGAAGTAAAAATCGTGTTACCGTGGTCGGTAATAGCCGTTATTAAGGAGATGACTCTGGATGATGCGGCCATGATTGAACCGGTAAAATACGACAAAAAAATCCTGTGCTTCGGGGATTCGATAACGCAAGGATACGATGCGTTGTATCCTTCCAATAAATACGTCAGCAAATTGGCAGAGTATTTGAATGCGGAGGAGTTTAACAAAGCCATTGGCGGCGAACACTTTTTCCCGCAGCTGGCCGCCACTAAAGAGGACTTTGAGCCGGATTACGTTGTCGTGGCCTACGGCACCAACGACTGGAGCCACAGTTCAACCGAAAAATTAACGGGGGACTGCAACCGGTTTTACGAGTATGTTTGCACAAACTACCCCTGTGCCAAGGTTTTTGCTATTGCACCCATTTGGCGCAAGAATTACCAAGAAGAAAAACCGTTTGGTACGTTTGAACAAGTGGCTGAGGTCATCAAAAACGCGGTTAAGAAATACGATAACGCTACCTTCATTTCCGCATTTGACTTTGTACCGAAAGAGGAAAGCTATTTTGCGGATTTGTCGTTACACCCCAACGACAAGGGCTTTGCAGAGTATTACAGTAACTTCAAAAAATTAATCTGTCAATAATTTGTGGAGAATAAAGGAGGCCGTTTTATGAGAACCATTAAAGCACAGCCGATTACCGTGGAAAATTTCGCACCGTTCGGGCAGATGTATACGATGGAGTCACCCAGTGGGCACGCGTTGTGCGGGGAATTGCACGCATTTTATCCCGACCGCCTTGTGGCAGACAGTCAACATCGTGTTGGTTTTTCGCCCATTGTGGTAAATAAGCCGGAAACGATGACAATTACCCAGCAAGAATGTCACACCACTACGTGGGAAATGATTATGCCGTTAAATGACGATATGGTGTTGCATTGTGCGCCTGCCTCCGGCCTTACACCCGTACCGGAGTTAACGCAAGCGTTTATTGTACCCAAACACACGTTGGTAAAAATGAACGCCGCTATTTGGCATTTGGCGCCGTTGCCCGTAAACGAAAAGCAGTTAACCGCACTCATTATTTTACCGGAATGTACTTACGCCAACGATTTAACCGTGGTGGACCTCACGCCGGACCAACAGTTTGAAATTGTCCTGTAAATTTACTGAAAAAAGCCCGCCCGCGACACACATCGTCGCGGGCGGGCTAATTTGTTTTATAAGAAATCGTTACGCTTTTTTAACTTTCTTAGAGCCGGCCGTCTTTCTCTTTTGGGAATGTTCTACCCAAAGCGCCCACAGGGGAGTGCACAAATACGTGGAGGAATAGAAACCGGAAATAACACCCACGGACATCGGCAACGCAAAGCTCGTAATGGCATCCATATTGGTAATCAGTGCGATAACCGCTACGGTGCCAATGGCAATGAACGTGCACAAACTGGTGTTCAAGGTGCGGGCAAACGACTGATTCAAACTCACATTAACAATCTCGCTAATCGGGGCCTTTTTATCCATTTTGCGGCGGTTCTCGCGGATACGGTCATAAATAACAATGGTGTCGTTCAGCGAGTAACCTAAAATGGTAAGCACCACCGCCACAAAATTGTCGTTCAGCGGAATACGGAAAATAACAAACGTAAAATATGCGATTAAAATGTCGTGCAGCAAAGCCAGCAACGCCATAACACCGGCAGAGAAACCACCGATACGGCGGAAGCGCAACCCTACGTAAATCACCAGAAATACCGACGCTAAAGCAATCGCCGCCAAGCACTTGATAAAGAAAGTGCGGCCGTTGGAGGGTTGCAGAGAGTTTGTGGAAATTTCTTTAATTTTGGCATCGGGGAATTTTTTGGCCAGCGTGTCCACAAAGGTCGTTTGGGTGGCGGCGTCAATATCCTCGGTCAGAGTAACCGTAATGGTTTTAAGGCCGCCGTTGCCTTGTTCGTCAATATCCACATCCGCGCCCGGCAATTTCTCTTTTACAAAGGTTTCCACGGCAGCGGAATCCACGGTGCCGGCGTAACTGTATTTAAGGAGCGTACCGCCCTTAAAGGCAATATCCAGTTCAACACCCAACACCAAATTGACAATCAAACCAATTGCCAGTATGGCAACCGAGATAATGGAAAACAACTTGCGTTTTCCTATAAAATCAAAGTTTTTCATACCCGTTTACCTCCCAACAACCACGGTTTACGCAGGAACTTGAAGCGGGAGACGGATTTAAGCATCAACCGCGAGCAAGTTACGCCCATAATGAAGTTGAAAATGATACCGGCAAGCAGGGTGTAACCGAACGAGTACACCGCACCGCTGGCGGAAACGGGGAACATAAACAACAGGGGCTTGAGCAGTTTCGGAAAGAAACTGTCTGCCGGGCCGAACACACCCATCAGTACAATGGCAACAATGATAACGGTGATGTTACCGTCAAAAATAGCGGAGAAGGATTCGTTACACCCGTTGTGAATAGCACTGTCGATGGTTTTTCCGCTGCGGATTTGTTCCTTAATACGCTCGGCGGTGATGATGTTGGCGTCCACGCCCATACCGATGGAAAGGATGATACCCGCGATACCGGGGAGCGTGAGCGTGAAACTATCGAAAAATCCGAAATAACCGGAAACAACGGCAATCGAGCCGGCCACCTGACCCAACAAGCAGATAACAGCGACAAAACCGGGCAGGCGGTAATACAGCAGCATAAATACCGCAATTAATACAAAAGCAATGATACCGGCCAACACCATAATTTCCAGCGCGCGGTCACCCAGCGTTGCGGTAATGGTGTTGGTGTTTTTAGCGGTAATGCTAAACGGCAAAGCACCGGAGTTGATTAAATTCGCCAATGAAGCGGCCTCTTTGTATTCGGCAAAGCTACCTGAAATTTGCGCGTTGCCATCGGTAATGTGAGCACCCACGTAGGGGTTGGAGATACACTCATCATCCAACCAAATGGAAATGGTGTGCGTGGTACCGCTGGCACCGTTCAAATCCTTTTGTTTTTTGGTAGCATCGGCAAATTTTTTGGTGCCCTCGCTGTTCAATTTCAGCGAAACCAGGGGGGCGTTGGTTTCGGGGTCGAATCCGGCCGCCGCAGATTCCACTAAAGAACCGCTGAGAACCAAATCGCTCTTTGCCGGTTTTTCCGTGGGGAACGCACCGGACGATTCGGCTTTGTCAATGTAAAACTCAAGCAACGCGGTTTTCCCGAGTTCTTTAATGGCCGCCGCCGCGTCAAACTCGGTTTCGCCTTTCTTCCACGGGAAGCGAATAATAACCTGGTCGTTGTCTTGGTCGGTATACGCCTCGTAATCGGTAATGTTGTTAGCAATTAAGCGACGAACGATAACGTCTTTCATCGCATCAATTTGCTGAGTCGTGGCATTGAAACAGTCGTCTTCGGGGGCGAAGGATACTTCCACGCCGCCGCTGATGTCAATACCGGTGCGGATTCCGGAAACTCCGCGGATTATCGTGTCTACTCGGTCGCCGTAGTTGGTGTACACGCCGAAAAAGGCGGTAACCGTGAGGGCGAGAATGAGCAGAGTCACGATGAAGAAAATGGGCTTCGGTGTTCGCTTCATCGGTCAATCCTCCTGTGCTCGTTTGCAAGTTTCAATTACTATTTATTATAGGGGATTTTGTCCGAAAAGTCAATTAAAACCGTGCAATCTGTTTCACAATATGTAAAAAACCGCCGCAGAAATCTGCGGCGGTGTTCCAACAAGTGGTTACTCGGATAATAATTTGTTAATACAAGCCATTTCGGCACAAATGCAGAACAGTTCCATAGCAATGCGCAATTCCTCTACCGAGGGGTAGGAGGGGGCAATGCGCAACGTAGCATCCTGCGGGTCGCGGCGGTAGGGATACGTTGCACCGGCACCGGTGATTACAACACCCGCTTCTTTAAGCAGGCGAACCGTTTCCGTAGCGGTACCTGCCATCAGTTCCACACTGACAAAATAACCCCCATTGGGTTTGTGCCAGCGGGCAACGCCTTTGCCACCCAACCGCGTTTCCAACGTGCTTAACACCGTATCAAACTTTGGCCGCAGCACAGCGGCGTGTAATTTCATATGCTCGTATACGCCGTCGGCGTTCTTAAAATACCGCACGTGGCGCAACATATTCACCTTATCGTGACCAATGGTTTGCACAGACATTCGCTTTATAATATCTTTAATGTTAGCAGGGCTCGCCGCCAACGCCGCCACACCCGCACCGGGGAAACTAATTTTGGAAGTGGAGGTAAACTGAATGACAATATCTTCGTTCTGCGCGGCACGCGCTTCTTCATACAAATTCAGCAAAGTATCGGGCGTTTCCGTAAGGTGATGAACACAATAAGCGTTATCCCACATAATACGGAAATCCGGCGCGGCGGGTTTCAGCCGTGCAAAGCGGCGCACCGTTTCGTCTGCGTAGGTAATACCGTCCGGATTGGAGTACATCGGCACACACCAAATGCCCTTTACCAACGGGTCACACACCAAACGCTCTACCTCGTCCATATCCGGACCGGCGGGAGTCATCGGCACAGTTATCATCTCAATGCCGAAATGCTCCGTTACGGCAAAATGGCGGTCATATCCGGGCACGGGGCACAAGAACTTAACGGCACCCTGACGGCTCCACGGGGTGTGACCGCACACGCCGCTGGCATACGCTTGCGCAATGTAGTCAAACATCATATTCAAACTGGAATTGCCGCCGACAATCACTTGTTCGCTCGGCATGCCCATAATCTCCCCAAACAGGGCTTTCGCTTCCGGGATACCATCCACCAAACCGTAGTTACGGGTGTCGGTAGCGCCGGCATAAAATCCGTCGCGTTGATTTACACAATTCAGCAACCCTAAAGTTAAATCCAATTGTTCGGGGCCGGGCTTGCCGCGAGACATATCCAACGCAAGCCCCCGCGCCTGATATTCCGCATATGCTTGCTTACATTCCGCCAAGCGGCTGGTCAATTCTTCTTGGGATAACGCAGTAATGATGGACACAAAACCGACTCCTTCCTTAATACCTGTCTATTGTAATATATGTTCACCTGTTTTGCAAGTTAAATTTTTATTTCTTGCAAAAAAATCACCAAAAAATGGGAGAACACGCAAAAAATCCCCCGTCTGATAACAGATGGGGGACAAAAAAGCGCAAAAAATCAGAAATCGGCAGAACCGGTAGTGCGGGGGAAGGGGAGAACGTCGCGGATATTGGCCATGCCGGTAACGTACAAAATCAGCCGCTCAAAGCCCAAACCAAAACCGGAGTGCTTGGCACCGCCGTAACGGCGCAAATCCAAATACCACCAGTAGTCATCGCGGTTAAGGCCCAGTTCGTCCATACGTTTTTCCAGCAGGTCTAATCGTTCTTCGCGCTGGCTACCGCCAATAATTTCGCCTACGCCGGGCACCAGCAGGTCCATTGCCGCAACGGTCTTGCCGTCGTCGTTTAACCGCATATAAAATGCCTTAATCTCCTGCGGGTAGTCGGTCACAAACACGGGCTTTTGGTAAACTTGTTCGGTGAGATACCGCTCGTGCTCGGTTTGCAGGTCGCAACCCCAGAACACCGGATATTCAAATTGGTCTTTGTGTTGCTCTAAAATTTCAATGGCTTCGGTATACGTAACGTGCACAAAGTCCGATTGAACCAGCGCATTAAGGCGCTCCAACAAACCCTTGTCGTAAAAATCGTTAAAGAACTTCATCTCGTCGGGGCAGTGCTCCAACAAATAGGAGATAACATACACAATCATATCCTGCGCCAAGTCCATATTATCCTGCAAATCCGCAAAGGCAAATTCCGGTTCAATCATCCAAAATTCCGCCGCGTGCCGTGCGGTGTAGGAACGCTCGGCGCGGAACGTGGGACCAAACGTATAAATTTTGCCAAACGCCATTGCCATACATTCGCCCGCCAACTGGCCCGATACGGTAAGGGAAGTGTGCTTCCCGAAAAAGTCTTCCGAGTAGTCTACCTTGCCATCTTCCGTGCGGGGGATGTTGTCCAAATCCAAGGAGGTGACGTGGAACATTTCGCCCGCGCCCTCACAGTCGCTGGAGGTAATCAGCGGGGTGTGTGCGTACACAAAACCGCGTTCTTGGAAAAAGCGGTGAATGGCATAAGCCGCCACGGAACGCACGCGGAACACGGCGCTGAACGTGTTGGTACGAGGACGCAAATGCGCAATGGTACGCAAAAACTCCAGCGAGTGGCGTTTTTTCTGCAATGGGTAATCCACCGTGGAGGCGCCTTCAATTTCCACTGAAGCCGCGTGTAATTCGCACGGTTGCTTGGCTTCGGGG
>JAZRRV010000199.1:0-3975 GCA_045651085.1 Acutalibacteraceae bacterium | reverse complement strand
CCAATATCCACCACCCAGTCGGCGGCCAACATCGTCTCCTCATCGTGCTCCACCACAATCAGCGTGTTGCCCAAATCGCGCAGATGCCGCAATGTATCCAGCAATTTTTGGTTGTCCCGCTGGTGCAAACCAATGCTGGGTTCGTCCAAAATGTACAGCACACCCATCAACGACGAGCCAATCTGCGTAGCCAACCGAATCCGCTGGCTTTCGCCGCCGGACAACGTCCCCGCCGCGCGGGACAACGTCAAATATTCCAACCCCACACTGTTCAAAAACCCCAACCGCTCGCGAATTTCTTTCAGCACGCGGTCGGCAATGCGGTGTTCCCGCTCGGTCAACTGTGCATCCAACGCTTGCAGGTATTCCAGCATCTCGGTCACCGAACGGTCACACAAATCCGCTAAATTCACGTCCCCCACCGTTACCGCCAAACTTTCCGGCTTTAACCGCTTGCCGTGACATTCGGGGCAGGGTACTTTGCTCATATACGTTTCCAGTTCACTGCGCATCCAGTCGCTGCTGGTTTCGTTATAGCGGCGTTGCAGGTTGTTCACAATCCCCTCAAACGCCGTAAAATACTCGCCCGTGCCGTATTCCATGCGGCGGGTCATCCGAATTTTCTCGCCGTTATTGCCGTACAACAATATATCCTTGGCTTGTTTCGATAACTCTTTCCACGGCGTATCCAGCGAAAACCCGTAGTGCGCAGCCAACCCCTCGTAGTACATTTGCGCAATGGTGCCGCCGTCCAAATAACTCCACCCGCTGGCGCGAATCGCGCCCTCCCGCAACGATAAATTCTCGTCGGCAATCACCAAAGACGGGTCAATGGACATAAAAATCCCAATGCCGGTGCATTTTGGGCACGCGCCAAACGGATTGTTAAACGAAAACATCCGTGGTGCCAGTTCCTCCATACTAAACCCGTGGTCGGGACAGGCATAATTTTGCGAAAAGGTCAGTTCCTCGCCGCTGTCCGGCAAATCCACGGTGAGCAACCCCTCCGACAACCCCACCGCAGTTTCCACCGAATCCGCCAACCGACTGCGAATATCCTCCGCCACCACCAAGCGGTCTACCACAATTTCCACCGTGTGCTTTTTGTTTTTTTCCAGCGCGGGGGTTTCGGACAAATCGTACAACGAACCGTCCACCCGCACGCGCACGAAGCCCGCCTTGCGCGCCGCCTCAAATTCCTTTTGACATTCGCCCTTACGCCCGCGCACCACCGGTGCCAACAACTGAATACGGGTGCGCGGCGGCAGCGCCAAAATGCGGTCCACAATTTCGTCCACCGTCTGCTGACGAATCTCGCGCCCGCATTTGGGGCAGTGCGGAATACCAATGCGGGCATACAACAACCGCAAATAATCGTAAATCTCCGTCACCGTACCCACCGTAGAACGCGGGTTTTGCGAGGTGGTTTTTTGGTCAATGGAAATGGCAGGCGATAACCCGTCAATGGAATCCACCTCCGGTTTTTCCATCTGCCCCAAAAACATACGCGCGTACGAGGACAAACTTTCCATATAGCGGCGTTGCCCCTCGGCATAAATGGTGTCAAACGCCAGCGACGATTTCCCCGAACCCGAAACGCCGGTAAACACCACCAACTTGTCCCGCGGGATGGTAACGTCAACGTTTTTCAAATTGTGTTCTTTGGCACCTTTTACAATCAGGTTTTCCAGCATAACCGTTCCTCACCGTTTCAACTTTTCAATTTCATCGCGCAACCACGCAGCGTGCTCAAATTCCAGCAAACGTGCCGCGTGCTTCATTTCCTTCGTCAACTGTTCAATGCGTTGCTGCCGCTCCGCGCGGGAAAGTTTCTTCCCGCTCTTTTCGTCACGCGGGGCGTTGGGCGTAATCTGCAACACGTCGCGCACCTCTTTCACAATGGTGCGCGGCACAATCCCGTGCTCCTCGTTGTAGCGCAACTGAATCGCCCGCCGCCGTTCCGTCTCGCCAATTGCCTGCTCCATCGAGGGTGTCACCTCGTCCGCATACAAAATCACCTGTCCCTCGGCGTTTCGTGCCGCGCGCCCAATGGTTTGTATCAACGAGGTAGCGGAGCGCAAAAAGCCCTCCTTGTCCGCATCCAGCACCGCCACCAACGACACTTCCGGAATATCCAACCCCTCGCGCAGCAGGTTAATGCCCACCAACACGTCAAACTCGCCCAACCGCAAGTCGCGGATAATCTCCATCCGCTCCATCGTATCAATATCGTGGTGCATATACCGCACGCGGATTCCCACGTTTTCAAAATAGGTGGTCAAATCCTCCGCCATCTTTTTGGTCAGCGTGGTTACCAACACCCGCTCTTGCCGTGCCGCTCGGGTGCGGATTTCACCAATGAGGTCATCAATCTGCCCCTCCACCGGCCGCACCGTTACTTGCGGGTCGGGCAACCCCGTGGGGCGAATAATCTGCTCTACCGGCGCACCGCTGTGCTCGCGTTCAAACTCGCCCGGCGTGGCGCTCACAAACACCGCCTGCCCCACGCGGTTGTAAAACTCCTCAAAATTCAGGGGGCGGTTATCGTACGCACTCGGCAACCGAAACCCGTAATCCACCAAATTTTTCTTGCGCGCAAAATCCCCGCCGAACATCCCGCGCACCTGCGGCAACGTCACGTGGGACTCGTCCACAAACAACAAATAATCCTCCGGAAAATAATCCAGCAACGTAAACGGCGTGGAGCCGGGCGCACGCCCCGACAACACCCGCGAATAGTTTTCAATCCCCTTGCAAATACCAATCTCGCGCAACATTTCTATGTCGTAACGGGTGCGCTGCAAAATGCGTTGCGCCTCCAACAATTGCCCCGCGGCTTTGAATTCTTCCACCCGGCGTTCCAGTTCGCGCTCAATTTCCGCAATGGCGGTTTCCAACTTGTCCGGCGGCACAATGTAGTGCGAGGCGGGATAAATCCCGCTGTGTCCGAGCAACCCCTTGACTTCGCCGGTCAACGGGTTCACCGCGCACAGTCGGTCAATCTCATCCCCAAAAAACTCCACGCGAATCACCGTGTCGTTCTCATACGCGGGGAAAATCTCCACCACGTCACCCCGCACGCGGAATTTGTTGCGCACGAAATTTACGTCGTTACGCTCATACTGCAACTCCACGAGCCGCGCCAGCAGGTCATCGCGCTTCATACGCATACCCGGCCGCAACGAGATAATCATCCGGCGGTAATCAATGGGGTTACCCAAACTGTAAATGCAAGAGACACTCGCCACAATAATCACGTCCCGCCGCTCACAAAGCGCACAGGTCGCCGAATGGCGCAGTTTGTCAATCTCGTCGTTAATGGCGGAATCTTTTTCAATGTACGTATCGGTGGAAGGCACGTATGCTTCCGGTTGATAATAATCATAATAGGATACAAAATATTCCACCGCGTTGTCGGGAAAGAACTCTTTGAACTCCGAGCACAACTGCGCGGCGAGGGTTTTGTTGTGAGCGAGAACAAGGGTCGGGCGGTTCACTTGTTCAATCACGTTCGCCATCGTGAACGTCTTACCGGAACCGGTCACGCCCAGCAGCGTCTGCTCGCGCTTGCCGCCGTTGATACTGTTTACCAACGCTTCAATCGCCTGCGGTTGGTCCCCCGTGGGCTTGTACGGCGCGTGCAACACAAACCGGTCCATTCGTCTCCCCCCGTTGTCAATAGGTATATTCAATATAGTATAGCACACTTCTCACAAAAAATAAAGCCCCACCCTCCGTTTTGTGGCACAAAACAAAAACAGCAGGCAATACACCTGCTGCTCTGTATTCTTAACTATCGTTATCTTTCAAAATCGGCCGTACACTTCCGCCAAATAATCCTCCACTAAATACTGCAACTGCACCTCGTCCACGGTTTCACCCACCAGCCGTTCTGCCAATCGGTCCACCGTTTCGCGCTCGTCGTCTATGTCGGCAATCTCCAGCACGCGGCCGCTTTCCAACTGCAACCGAACA
>JAZRRV010000198.1:0-1303 GCA_045651085.1 Acutalibacteraceae bacterium | reverse complement strand
GGCCGCGAGAGCAACTTTAGAGTTGTCGTTTATTTTTAAAAATTGCAGATTTTATAGCGGTTCTGCACCGCTACTCGCTTACCAAGACTCACAATCCCCGTCGAAACCTTTGCGGCCCCGTATGATAAAAGGAGTGCTTGCGCATTTATTAGTATAGGCAAAACGCGCCGGATTGTCAACCCGACGCGTGCGAAATTTACAGATTGTTCGTTTCTGCCTCGTTCTCGTTCAACACGGTGATGCCGTGCGCGGCCAGTAAAGCCGCCGTAATACCGCGACCGGATACCAACCGGCGAGTAAAACTGCCGTCATACACGTTGTGGCACCCGCAGGAAGGGCTGTTTTCTTTAAGAATCGCCACCCGAATACCGTGTTGGCGACACAGCGCCAACGTTTGCTGTGCGCCGCGCTGATACGCCGCGGTAACATCCATTCCCGCGGTGTTTATTACGCGTTTTCCGCAAATTTCCGCCGGTGGACGCGGCGTGGGCAGCCCACCCAAACATTCCGGACACAGGGGAAGAACCTCGCCGCGGGCGAGTAGACGTTGGATTGCCGGGGGGATGGGTTTGACTTGCCCGTCGTACCGTGCGGGGAATCCGCACAAACACGCGCTGACCGCATATTTTACTTCACTCATCAGAAATTACGAACCAAGGAAATAACTTTGCCCAGCACAACGGCTTCTTTAACAATAATGGGTTCAAATGCGTCGTTTTCCGGTTGCAGGCGGATGTGGTCCTTTTCAAAATAAATGCGCTTGACAGTGGCTTCGTCCCCGATAAGCGCTACCACAATATCCCCGTTTTCGGCGGTGGGTGTTTTGTGAACAATAACAATATCCTTATCCAAAATACCGGCATACAACATACTGGTGCCGGAAACACGCAACGCAAACAATTCGCTTGTCGCATAACCGCCGCCGGAGTAGGGGACGTAATCCTCCACTTCCTCTACTGCCAAAATGGGCAGGCCCGCCGTAACTTTACCCAGCAACGGCACGCGTGCCACGGTTTCCCCCGGCATACGAATACTGCGGTTAAGCCGTCCGTCGCGCTGGATATAGCCGCCTTCCTCCAACACCTTTAGGTAGGTGTGTACGGTGGAGGTAGACTTAATACCCGCGGCAACGCAAATTTCCCGCACGGTGGGGGGCACGCCGGTTTGAGCGCGCTCTTTCAAAAAGGCCAAAACCTTTTGTTGTTTGGCTGTTAATGACTTCATACCATCACCTCTTATGGGCAGTATAACACACTTTTTTCAAAAAAGCAAACATTTGTTTGGTTTTTATTAAAATTTTCTT
>JAZRRV010000197.1:0-9771 GCA_045651085.1 Acutalibacteraceae bacterium | reverse complement strand
GCAATGCACCCCGCCAGACTGCCGCGCGCACCGCCGGTAGCGCGATGCGACCATAACACCTCCGGATAGCAACGGGTACAAATGTCCGTTACCGTGATATGTGCTGCATTAATTCCCGCCGAAAGCAACGTACGGCGGTTTATCTCCCACAAATCTATATGGCTCTTGTCGCCCTCACCCACCACGGTACACGCCGCAGAAAAAGGAAGCGATTCCGCAAACGCTTGCCGCACCGGCTCATCCACTTCAAAGCAACACGGACCGATAGAAGGGCCCACCGCCGCTAAAATATCCTCCCGACGGCACCCGTAGTCTGCCACCATACGCTCCACCATAACGGCACCCATACCGGCTGCGGTGCCGCGCCAACCGGCGTGAGCCGTGCCCACCACACGCCGAACAGGGTCTACAAAAAACAACGGCACGCAATCCGCATATTGCGTGAACAACACCACGTTTGGTTCGTTGGTAAGCAATCCGTCCACGTCCGTGTACCCCCGTTCGCGGCACACACCGCGGCCGCGGTCGGTGGCGGTGGCGTTGTACACCACCGTGTGATGCTCTTGAGCCGCCACCACGGCGTTGTTGCTCTCCACCCCTACCGCGGCGCAAAAACGGTCAAAATTCTCGCGCACGCGCTGCGGGTCGTCGCCGCGCGTAAAACTCAAATTCATACTTGCGTATATGCCGGTGCTCACGCCGCCTATTCGCGTGGAGAATCCGTGACGGACAAACGGTATGGCGTCGAACATGGGAAAACTGTAATAAGCAACGCCGCCTTTGTTGTTGGCGGTTAGTGTGTGACTGTGCGGTAATTTCATACTCTCTCACCCATCGCCAGTGTACCACATTAGTACGCACTTTGCAATCACAACCGGCAAATTACCTGCAGCAAAAGCAACCCGATAACTCCCGGCACGCCCAGCGCCACACACGCCACAGCCGACAACCAATTAAGCCCCAGCGAAACGCCCGTAAGTGCGCCGGTAACGTTAACCGCCGCCAATGCACACGCACCCTGCACCCCACTGCCCAGCGCACCGCGTATCGGCCTCCCACTGCGAAATAATGTTATTATCAACCACACCGTCAGTGCCGCCACCGTACCAATGCACATCGCCGTTACCCACCATTGCATAACAAACGCCCCCTCTTGCTTTCACTTTACGCAAAAGGGGGCGCAAATAGTCTCTCTTATACTGCTTTTACATAAAAAACTCCTATGCCGAAGCATAGGAGTTTTGCAATCGACTCATTTTATTTAGCGCCCAAAAACTTGGTGATGAGCATACCCGCCAACACCAATACAAAGAAAACGACAGCCAACCATTTTGTCCACCGTGCCAAAAACGCATCCAGCGTGCGAGCGCGGCCTTTTTCAAAAAACGTGTCTGCCGCACCGGAAATGGCACCGATGTTTGCCTCGCGCCCTTCTTGCAACAACACCACGCCGATGATAACTAACGAAAAAACAATTAAAACAGCGCCGATAACATACTCCCAAACGGTCATAATCAAGTCCTCCTTGAACATATCCACAAAGTTACGCCTATTATAGTAGCACAAACAAACAAAAAACGCAAGTACATTTTTATACTGTGTATCTTTTTTGGCAAAACGGGCAATCTAACCGTGGCACAGATACATTGCCCGCTTGCGTTTGCGGTATTTGTTGCCAATCACTGCCGGGAAGATTTCTTTCCGGCAGTGATTTTTTTACAACAACGTCATTTGCTCTCCCACGTCCTCCGCAGAAAGAAGCGCACCGGCGGCAGGCAGAGAACGCGTGCGATACCGTGCCGGCTTGACCACCATCGATTCCACAAACGGGACAACCGATTCCAAACGATGCTGGCCTTTTAGCGTTAACACTTGTACGCCCTGCGTGTTGCGCGTGGTTTTAACCGCAATGGCACCGGTGTGCACAATTAACCGACGGCCCGCGGTAGAGCCCACAAAAAATTCACTATCCTGCGGCAATTGGAACATCGCCACCAGCGGCGATTTGTCCGAAAATGCACCCACCAGTTTGCGACGATTGGTCTTGGTGGCGTACGATGCCAATTCCACCTTGGCGGCTTTGCCGTTTTCAAAGAAAAACACCAAGTAGCCACTGTAATCGTTGGTTACCGCCATAAATACGGCTTTTTCGCCATCATCAAATCCCAATTTTGCGGCAACGTACTCGCCCAATACGCTGGCCTTTGTATCCGCAAAATCCGAGGCGCGCGTCTTGTACACCGTGCCGGCATTGGTGAAGAATAACAGTTCCTGTCGGTTGTTGCTCTCTACCGTTTGCACAATACGGTCGCCTTCTTTAAGTTTGTGTTCGCCGCTCATACGCAACGACTGCGGCGTGATTTTTTTGAAGTACCCCTCCGCCGTAAAGAACAGTGTACAAGGATATTCCGGAATATCCGTTTCCTCGGTCTCGCGTTCCTCGTCCAAATCCGAAGCGTATAACAACGTGGTGCGGCGCGGTTGTCCGTATTTTTTGGCCACGGTGCGCAGTTCATCAATGATAATCGACTTAATGCGGCGAGAACTGCTGAGCGTTTCCTGCATTTCGGCAATATCCGCTTCCAGACGCGTTACCTCATCCAACCGTTTAAGAATGTACTCACGGTTAAGATGGCGCAATTTAATTTCCGCCACGTATTCTGCCTGCGTTTCATCAATGCCAAACCCAATCATTAAATTGGGAACGACCTCGGCCTCCTCCTCGGTTTCGCGCACAATGCGTACCGCTTTGTCAATATCCAGCAAAATCTTTTGCAGACCTTTAAGCAAGTGCAACTTGTCTTTGGCCTTATTCAAATCGTACACCACACGGCGGCGGACACATTCAATACGGAATGCCGTCCATTCCTCAAACAACGCACGCACGCCCAGCACCTGCGGTACGCCCGCAATCAGCACGTTAAAGTTACAGCCAAACGCATCTTCCAACGGCGTGGCGGCGTACAATTTGCTCATTACCTTGTCGGGGTCGGTGCCGCGCTTTAAGTCAATGGTAATTTTCAAACCGCTCAAATCGGTTTCGTTGCGAATGTCGTTAATCTCACGCAGTTTGCCGCTTTTTACCAACTCCGTCACTTTGCCCACAATGGCTTCCACCGTGGTGGAATAGGGGATTTGCGTAATATCCAAGCAGTTGTTGGATTTATCGTATTGATATACGGCACGAACACGCACACTGCCGCGGCCCGTTTCGTAAATTTTCTCCAAATCCTCACGGCGATAAATCAGTTGACCGCCGCTGGGAAAATCCGGTGCTTGCAAGGTTGCCAACAAATCGTGCGCCGGGTCGCGTATCAGTGCAATGGCGGTTTCACACACCTCGGCCAAATTAAACGAGCAAATGTTGCTCGCCATACCCACCGCAATACCCAAGTTATTATTAACCAAAATGGAGGGGAACGTTACCGGCAACAACGACGGTTCTTTCATAGTGGCATCGTAGTTATCGACAAAATCCACCGTCTCTTTATCAATATCACGGAACAACTCTGCCGCAATCGGTGCCAATTTCGCCTCGGTATACCGCGAAGCGGCACATTCAATATCCGACGAATAGGCCTTACCGAAGTTACCTTTGGATTCCACGTACGGGTGCAACAACGATTCGTTCCCGCGGGAAAGGCGCACCATCGTATCGTAAATAGCGGCGTCGCCGTGGGGGTTGAGCCGCATGGTTTGCCCCGCAATGTTAGCCGATTTAATTAACCCGCCGTTTAACAGCCCCATCTTATACATCGTATACAACAATTTGCGATGCGAGGGCTTAAATCCATCAATTTCCGGAATGGCACGGGACATAATCACGCTCATCGCATACGGCATATAGTTTTCTTGCAACGTGTCCACAATCGCCTGCTGCTCTATCTCGCCCGCACCGGCAATGTGGGCGTTCGGCGGCAGTTTGCCCGCTTCGGTAACCACCTTTTTGCTTTTCTTGGAAGCCATTGTTTATGTCCCTCCCCTCACTGCAAATCCAACATATCAATATATTCTGCGCCGCGCTCGGCAATTATCTGTTTGCGTCCGTCCAAATCGTCACCCAACAACACGTCAAACATATGCGCGGTTTGCTCCACATCGCACGGATTCACCTTTACCAAACGGCGCGTGGCGGGGTTCATCGTGGTGAGCGACATCATTTCCGGCTCGTTTTCACCCAACCCCTTGGAGCGTTGAATGGTATATTTAACATCCCCGATTTCTTCCAAAATCTCCGCTTTTTCGCGGTCATTATAGGCAAAGTAGGTGTCGGTTTTGGTGTTAATTTCATACAACGGCGTTTCCGCAATAAACACATACCCTTCGTCAATCAACGTGGGGGTCAACCGGTACAACATTGTGAGTATCAAGGTGCGGATTTGGAACCCGTCCACGTCTGCATCGGTACAAATAATAATTTTGGAAAACCGCAGTTGCGATAAGTCAAACGTGGCCAAGTTCTTATTGGATTTGGATTTCACTTCCACCCCGCATCCCATCACCTTTAGCAGGTTGACAATGATTTCGCTTTTGAAAATCTTATCCAATTCCGCCTTTAAGCAGTTCAGAATTTTACCGCGTACGGGAATGATTGCCTGAAACTCTGAATTGCGCGCCTGAATGCACGCGCCCATAGCGGATTTTCCTTCCACAATAAACAGTTCGCGCTGGGCTACGTCACGGGTGCGGCAATCCACAAATCCCGGCACGCGGGAGGCCAAATCGTTGCCGGATTGCAATGTCTTTTTCAAATTGAGGCGAGTGGTTTCCGCCTTTTCGCGGCTGCGCTTGTTAATAAGCACTTGCTCGGTTAGGCGCGTTGCCTCCGCCTTGTTTTCCAAAAAGTATACTTCCAAGTGGTGGCGTAAAAAGTCCGCCATTGCCTCTTGAATAAACTTGTTGGTAATGGATTTTTTGGTTTGGTTTTCATAGGATGTCTGTGTAGAAAACGAGGACGACACCAACACCAAGCAATCCTGCACGTCCTGGAACGTGATTTTGCTTTCGTTTTTCAAATACTTTCCGTTTTGTCGCAAATACGCATCAATCTGCGATACAAATACCGAACGCACCGCCTTTTCCGGCGCGCCGCCGTGTTCCAACCAACTGGAGTTGTGGTAATATTCCAACAAATTGGTTTTGTTGGAAAAGCACAGTGCTACGTTCAGTTTTACCTTGTAATCGGGCTTGTCCTCGCGGTCCCGTCCGCGACGTTCCGCCGACCAAACCTGTACATCCGTCATTGCTTGTTCGCCCGCCAATTCACGCACGTAGTCGGCAATGCCGTTTTCGTACACAAATTCCTCGGTGTCAAAACTACGCCCGTTTTGCCAGCGCAGGACAAATAACAGGTTGGGGTTCACC
Organism: Acutalibacteraceae bacterium; assembly: GCA_045651085.1. Classification (GTDB taxonomy): domain Bacteria; phylum Bacillota; class Clostridia; order Oscillospirales; family Acutalibacteraceae; genus RGIG3009. Next base: position 4,407 of record JAZRRV010000197.1, on the reverse strand, counting down.
ACCGCCTGCCGCTTCAAAACATCGCGAAAATATTCCACGGGTACGGCAATGTCGGTAAACACCTGCAAGTCGGGTTTCCAGCGAATAACCGTGCCGGTATCGCGCTTGGTATACGGCTCTTTTTGCAAGCCGCCCACGTTCTCACCATGTTCAAAATGCAGCGTATACCGAAACCCGTCACGACGCACTTCCACATCCATATACTCCGCGGAATACTGCGTGGCGCACGCGCCCAAGCCGTTTAGTCCCAGCGAGTATTCGTAGTTTTCGCTTTCGTTGGTGTTGTACTTGCCGCCGGCGTACATTTCGCAGAAAATCAATTCCCAGTTGTAGCGCTCTTCTTTGGCATTATATTCCACGGGAATACCACGCCCAAAATCCTGCACTTCAAACGAGCCGTCCTCATACCGCGTGGTGACGATTTTATGCCCGTATCCCTCACGCGCTTCGTCAATCGAGTTGGACAAAATTTCAAAGACCGCGTGCTCGCAGCCCTCCAAACCGTCGGAACCGAAGATAACACCCGGACGTTTTCGAACACGGTCCGCACCTTTCAGTGAGGAGATGCTTTCGTTACCGTAACCGGATTTTTTTGCTGCCATAGGGTTTCCCTCCGTTGCCTTACCTTTTCCAAATATAGGGTATACACAAAGGTATTTTACACTATATATAGGTGTTTCGTCAAGTTTTACCGCTCACTTTTTGAACAAACGCGCCGTGTTCAAAAAAAGTTCGTGCTTTTTCGACACAAAGCGTGTATAATAAAAATTGTTTTCTTGATTATTTGCGAAGGGAGGCATTCGTGTGGAGAAACTTACGGTGGAACAAGTCATTCTGAATACTGCGCAACCACCTAAGCGTACCGCACCATCAAAACCCCGCCGCCGTTTTCCGTTGTGGGCGGCACTGGTGGCCGACGTTGTTATTGCCGGTGCTCTGTTGTGTGTGTTTGCATTATTTCACCACGTTATTCCGCAGGAGTGGCAAAGTTCTCCCCCGCCGTCTGTTTCTACTCCTTCGGATGAGGAAGTAACGGACACTTCTATGGGCGCCAAATTTCGCGATAAATTTACCGACACGGTACAACGCACGGCGTACTCATACACCAGCCCCAATATAGCCATCACGGTGGAGCAACGCACGCAGGGCGAAGGGAAATCGCTCATAACCTATTATGTGGCAGATATTTATCTGCGCACGATTGATTGTTTCCGCACGGCGCTGGCCAAGGACACTTACGGTCGCGGTGTATCTGAGCCATTGTTAGACATTGCCTCCGCCAACAACGCACTGCTCGCCATATCCGGCGACTATTACGGCCGCCATTACGGCCCCGTGATTCGCAATGGGATTCTTTACCGCAATACCGACGGCGGTGCCGATGTGTGCGTACTGTATCGGGACGGCACGCTGAAAACCTTTGCCAAAGGCACGTTTAACGCCGAAGCCGAGCAAGCAAACGGCGCGTGGCAGGTGTGGAGTTTCGGTCCTGCTTTGTTGGACGACAACGGTTCTGCTAAATCTAAGTTTAACAGTTCGCTCACCTCTGCTCACCCACGTTGCGCCATCGGATACTACGAACCCGGACATTATGTGTTTGTGTTAGTGGATGGTCGGCAAGCGGATTATTCCGCGGGAATGTCGCTAAAGCAACTATCCTCGTTATTTGAATCGCTGGGATGTACCGCGGCGTATAATATGGACGGTGGACGCACGGCTATGATGGCGTTTGGTGACGAAGTGGTGAATCGGCCTTATAAAAACGGGCGCGAAGTAAGCGACATTGTGTATATCGGGGAGGTGGACACACCGTGAAGCGGATGGTTTCCTTGCTCTCCCATGCTTGCCTTATTTTGGTGCTGATGCTGTTGGTGTTGCTGATAGTAGACCGATTTAATCCCGTTATGGGGTTTATTAACAACGATATTACCAAGTTGATGATACTGGCATTGTGCCTAATTAGTGCAACGCTGGCGGTATGTGCTCTCTTATTACGTCGGCGGTAATATTAACAATTTTTGAATGTTGGGCTATTTCCTTGCAACCGACGCCGAATCGCGGTACAATAGTATCGTCGAATGTCGACTAACTTTGTGCAGAAAGTGTGACAATATGTTTTTTTATGAAGGACAATCCTGCCCCGTGTGCGGCAAACATTTTTCTGAAAACGATGACGTAGTCGCTTGCCCGCAATGCGGCTGTCCGCATCATCGCGACTGTTGGAAGCAGGAGGGACATTGTCATTTTGCGGCCGACCACGGTACGGAGCGCCAATGGGCAGTAGCCGAGGCGCAACACGCGGCAAAAAAAGAAGCAGACCGTGGTGCCAAAGACTCCGCCCTCTTTTGCCCGCACTGCGGTAGGCAAAATCCGGAATTTGCGGAGTTTTGTGCGCATTGCGGCCGCGAATTGGAACGTGAGGATTGGTCCACCGCATCCGCACCGCCGCACGCCGAACACTTTGGTCAGTATACCCCACCGTTTGGCGGCTATACCCCGCCCTTTACCCCGCCTTTTAATCCCACGGCGGTGGACCCGCTCGGCGGTATCTCGCCGGATGAAGAAATCGGCGGGTTTCGTGCCGAGCAACTGGCAGAATTGGTAGGTAGCAACGCCGCGTATTATCTTCCCCGTTTTCAAAAAATGAGCCGCGGCGGCTCCAAAATTTCGTGGAACTGGGCGGCGTTTTTACTCCCGTGCAACTGGCTGCTGTACCGAAAAAATTTGTTGTGGGGCGGGTTGTCGCTGGCGTTTTGGACCATATTAAATTTGTTTGGCCAAGTAGCGGTCAATCAAATGCCTACCAATTTAATAAGCGCTGACCAACTGCTCTCCTACCGTTGGTTGGTGGCGATATTGTTAGTAACCTCGCTGGTACAACTGCTAATCTGCCTACTCAGTGGCTTGTTTGGCAACTATCTGTATATGCAAAACATTTTCAAAAAAGCGGAACAACTGAAGCACAACCCATGTCCCGCGTTTGAACGCGATTTTCGTTTGGCAGGTGGTGTATCACTGGCGCTGGCGGCGCTACCGTATTTGGTAAATATGGTATTTGCCTACCTCTCATTATTTATCGGGATGTAACGCGGAAACGCACAACGCGGCAAACACTGTTTGCCGCGTTTCATATTTTTTGCCATCGTCGCATACATTACCATCACAAGGAGGTCGATGTGTGTGACACGGCGTAAGATTGAATGGAAACCCCTGCTCTTTTTTCTGTTATACACCTTTATTTTGGCGGGAATCGGTACGTTGCTCGGCGGTTCTTCTAACACCGACGGATTAACGGCCCCGCCGCTTACCCCGCCGGATTGGTTGTTCCCCGTTGTGTGGACCGTTTTGTACGCTTTGATGGCGGTGGCGGCGTATTTGGTGTTTGTCAGTAACGACTTGGATAAGTCCGGCCCGCTGCGCTTGTACCTTTTGCAAGTACTCGTCAACATTTTGTGGCCATTTTTCTTTTTCCGCTTGGAGTGGCGGCTGTTCGCCTTTATTTGGCTATTGTTGTTAATTGTGTTGGTTGCACTGACTATGCGCGGGTTTAAGCCCATCAGCAATACGGCTTTTTGGTTAATGGCGCCTTATTTTATATGGATACTGTTTGCCGCGTATCTGAACCTTGCATTTTATATTCTTAACCAATAAAAACAACCCCGTGGAAAACCACGGGGTTGTTGCTTTATAACAGCGTTTGGCCGTTAATAATTAATCGAAATTGCAAGCCCAACCGTTCCGCCGCCTTGCGGCACAACAGCATACGGTGTAAGAAAATCTCAAAATAGTCCATTACGGAACCGTAACCGGCGTCCAGCACCAAATCCAGTTTAACGGCCGTTTTTTCTTGGTTTATCTTAAGTTCCGCACGGCGTACCGAGTAGTTTACACGGTCGTGAATATCAAAATTGGAGACATCCTCATTACGCACGCGAGTACGCCGCACATCCGATTTGTCCGCCAAAATCAGTGCCGCGGCCACCGCGTTAACCGGCACGCCGGTTCCCTCGTCGTGGTTTCCAATGGCGGTGGTGATGGTGGCAATATCCTCGGCAGGCATGCCCATATCGCTCAAAATGCCAAACGCCATCACCGCACCGCTTTGCGAATGGTCATCACGGTTCACCAAATTCCCAATATCGTGCAAATACCCCGCAATGCGCGCCAACTCCACCTCGTGTTCGGAGTAACCCAAGGTTGTCAGTAGGTATGCCACCGTTTTGGCAGTATGGGTAACGTGCGCAATCCCGTGTTCGGTGAATCCCTGCGCGCGCAAGGATTCACCCGCGCGAGCAATGTTCGCGCGGATTGTCTCGTTGTTTTGAATATTCTCAAAGGTAACGATACGACATCACTCCCGTTAGTTGTTACGACATAATTTTGCGACACATTCTACGTGCGCGGTGC
>JAZRRV010000196.1:0-3358 GCA_045651085.1 Acutalibacteraceae bacterium | reverse complement strand
TTTCATCCACCGCGCGTTCCAGCAGTTCCAACGGTACCGGGCGCTTTTGGCAGGCGCGTAACATACCGTTAAACAGTTTGTCACGGTCAAACAATTCACGCGAAGCATCCTTCTTTACCACGACAATGGGTAAACTTTCCACCAACTCATACGTGGTAAACCGCCGCGTACATTCCAAACATTCGCGGCGACGGCGGATGCGGGAACCCTCGTCGGTGGGGCGCGAGTCGATTACTTTACTTTCCGGATGACTGCAAAACGGACATTTCATACCGTTGCACGCTCCTTTGCAAAACTTCCACTTATTGGAAATTTAAGGTTACCTCAGTATAACACATGTTCATAGCGTAACGCAAGTATTTTTAGCAAAAAAGTATTACAAACTATCCAGCAAGGCGCACGCACAACGGATACCGTCTACCGCCGCAGAGGTAATGCCGCCGGCATATCCTGCCCCTTCGCCGCAGGGGAATACACCGCGCAGTGACGATTGACAATCCTCGCCGCGCAGTAGGCGCACCGGGGAAGAACTGCGTGATTCTACACCGGTGAGCACGGCATCGTAACGATAAAACCCGCGCAGACGGTTACCGAATTGCGGTAATGCGAGTTGTAACGATTGTGCAACAAAAGGGGGAAGGCACTCGCGCAAATCGGTTGGTGTAACGCCGGGACGGTAGGAGGGCAGCACGTCACCGAGCGAGTGAGTAGCCCGTCCGGCACAGAAATCGCCCACCAACTGTACCGGTGCGCGGTAGTTTCCGCCGCCAAGCGCAAATGCCGCTTGCTCCATTTTTCGTTGCAGGGCAACACCTGCAAGCGGATGTGTGTCGGGAAAATCGTCGGGGGTGACCCCCACCAGCAAGGCGCTGTTGGAATTGCGTGCATCCCGTGCAAAGGTACTCATTCCGTTTACCACCACACCGCCTTGCTCCGAAGCGGCGGCAATCACCTCGCCGCCCGGGCACATACAAAAGGTGTACACACCGCGGCCGCCGGGCAGATGCACATTCATTTTGTAGTCTGCCGCGCCCAGCGCCGGATGCCCTGCCGCACGGCCGTAGCAACTTTGGTCTATCATTGTGCGGGGGTGTTCAATGCGCACGCCCACGGCAAAGGGTTTTTGTTCCATCGGCATACCGGCAGCGTGCAGCATTTCCAACGTGTCGCGTGCACTGTGACCAATCGCCAGAATAAGACGGTCGCACGGCACCTCTTCCGTGCCGTCTTTTGTGCACAGGGTGATTCCGGTGAGTGCGTTGTGCGCAGTGTGAACCCCCACCACTTGTGTGCCGAAGCGTATGGTGCCGCCCAAAGCCAGAATTTGCTCGCGCAGTCCGCGTACGGCGGCACATAAACGGTCGGTGCCAACGTGCGGTTTGGCTTGCCACAAAATTTCTTCCGGCGCACCGGCGGCAACCAATTCTTCCAATACCAAACGACAACGCGGGTCGCGGATACCGGTGTTTAATTTTCCGTCGGAAAACGTGCCGGCACCGCCCTCTCCAAACTGAACGTTGGAGGTAACGTCCAACGCGCCCGTGGCGCGAAACCGCTCCACCGTGTGCACCCGTTGTTCCACGGGTTCGCCACGTTCCAACAACAGCGGTTCCAGCCCCGCGCGGGCCAATATCAGTGCGGCAAACAACCCCGCGGGGCCACTGCCAACCACCACCGGACGGTGCGTGGGGCGGTGGGAAGGCGGCGTAATTGAAAAGGAGACCGGCTCCCAACGGCGCACGCCCGAACGTGCGGCTGCCAGCAACGCATCCTCGTTCTCCAGCGTGACCCCTACGGTAAATTCAAACACCACCGCGGGGCGCTTGCGTGCATCCACCGAACGACGGTGAACACGGCAGGATTGCAATGCGCGTACCGGCACGCCCAAGCGGGTGGCGGCGGCACGGCGTAAATCTTTTTCGGTATATGAAAGAGGTAAGCGCAAACCGCTAATTTCAAGCACGAGCGGTCACCGCCTTTGCCGCAGTGTAGGCCGATGCCCACGCCCAATGCAGGTTGTAGCCGCCGCAATCACCGTCCACGTCCAGCAGTTCACCAATGAGGTACAGTTCGGATATGTGGCGGGACATCAGTGTATGCGGGTCCACCTCCGCAAGCGCAATGCCGCCCGCGGTGACTTGCGCACCGCCAAACCCTTGCGTTCCCGTAACGGTTAGCGTAAACCGTTTTATGGTATCCGCCAAGCGGCGCAGTTGATTAGCGCTAAGCGTATCCATGGTTTGTTCCAGTGAAAAGCCGGCGGCGCGGCACACGGTTTGTCCAATACGTTTATGCAACAGGCCGGTTAAAAAATCGGCGGCGGTACGGTGCAGGGTACACCGCTCTTTCAGCAAAGCGAGCAGCGTTGTTTGGTCCACGGTGGGCAACAAATCCACCACCGCCGTCATCGTTCCCGCACGGCGGCGTTCCCAGTCACCCGCGGCGCGAGAAATTTGCATAATCGCCGGACCGGACAACCCGTATTCGGTAAACAAGAGTTCATCCGTGTAGGAGCACAACGGACGGTCATTTAGGCACAAGGTGACCGTGGCATCGGTGCGCAGCCCCTTCATTGCGCGGAGATACGTGGTGTCGGTACGCACCTGAACAATGGCGGGGAACAGCGGGGTTTTTTGATGCCCCAATGCGGTTGCCAGTGCATACCCGCCGGAAGAGCCACCCAACGCGGGCGCGGCCGCACCGCCGGTACTTAAAATAACGTGCCGTGCTTGTACGGTTGTCCCGTTTGCTACCGTAAGGGTAAACCCGCCGCTGTGCGGGGTAATGGCAGTTATTGCGGTATCGCACTGCTCGGTCACGCCGCGGGCGGCCAATTCCAGCCGCAGGCAATCCAGCACCGCTGCCGCTTGTTGGCACAAAGGGTATTCGCGCCCTTCCTCACGCGGAGCACACAACACGCCCAACGATTCAAAAAAATCTATGCAAGATTGGGGCGAAAACCGTTCCAGTGCAGGGGCAACAAACGCGGTGGCTCCGTTGCCGTGATAGTGTTCGGGGGTAGCGTGGCGGTTGGTGAGGTTGCACGTGCCGCTGCCGGTTGCCAGCAACTTTTTCCCCACACGGGGTTGTTGTTCCAGCACCACAATACCGGCGCCGCTGCCACGTTCACGCGCGCAAAACACCGCCGCCGCTAAACCGGCAGCACCACCGCCCACAATGGCAATATCCCATAGTTTCTCCATACCTTAGCCCCCCGTTTCTACACAAACAGTATACCATAAGGGAACCGAACTCGCAATGGTTTCCGCCGCGGTTTTCCGCCCGTCTTGCCGCAAATTTTTCCGCCATGCGCCAGCATGCCGAAAAAATTGTTTGTGACCCGGACAAAAAACCGACA
>JAZRRV010000195.1:0-2855 GCA_045651085.1 Acutalibacteraceae bacterium | reverse complement strand
ATATACAAAAAAAACATAAACGCTAACCCTAATAAACATTCAAGAACCATCTTCGCAGAGACAGTTCACGAGATATGGCAAAAGAATAGATAAATAAACGGACTATGGAATTTTCCATAGTCCGTTATCATTTGTAGAACTGTGGTAAGAAGATTTTAGAACGTTCTTATATCTTCTTATAAGTTCTTATAACTTGTTATTAGTCTAAAGGCTTCATTGTGGGGAACAGCAACACGTCGCGGATGGAGGCAGAGTTGGTGAGCAGCATCGCCAATGATTTAATGCCAAAATCTCCACCAGCGGGTCATTTTAAGATTGTTTTTGTTTTCAAACGGATAAGAGCCGTTTGGTCATTTTGTCGGTGGCGGGTAGGATCAAATAACAACCAACCAAAAGAGCAACAAAAGCGAAAATGAAAACTCCGATGGGATTGGATGGCCGAACGTTCAGCCCCAGAAGATTGCCTGCAGAGATGATTATCCCCTTGGTCAAGGATTCACAATGACAAAGGCCCAACGTGTTTCTGCCGATTTCGGCAGTGAATTCACAAGAAATCAACCTAGCCACTCCACCAAGGAAGACAAACATCACCAAAATGGTAATAAAACTTGGAAGGAAGGAGAGTTTCCCTCCCAGCAGTGAGGGCACCCAGCCCCAAAGAAGATCCTGTTTTTTGAAAAAGTAGAGGAGAAAATATCCCACAGAGCCAAGGGTGACCAAACAGCTGAGAACTTTCAAGAAAAGGCAGGAACCCGCCTTTTCCTTATATTCCGAAAGATATGGGAAGATGACGGCCCCCAAAGAAAGATAAAAAATGCACTCCGGAACCAATCCCAAAGAAAAAATTAATGTTCTGGGAATGATGAAAAAATAACGGGTGAGATAAAAGAGGATAAAGAAAAAAACGCAACAGATCCATGCCAGCGTTCTCTTTTGGAGTTTGAACAGTTTGGAAAACCCTTTTGCAAATAGGAAATAGAAAAGTGAGGCAAAGAAAAACGCAGGGGTAAACCACATCCCGTAAATCCCGGTTGCTCTCACCCCGGAAAAATAACGGAGGAACAAATCCAAAGCCTTGCTCGCAGAAAGAGAATTGGCGATGGTGTAATAGGCGGTGTATAGCCCCACCCAAACGACCCAGTAACCCAAATATTTCTTCCAAGCATCCAAAAGAAATTGCAAGGGAGATTTGTGAATCCGATCCAGTGCCCAAAAACCGGAAATCAAAAAGAAAATGGGAACCTGAAAGATGTTAACAAAGGAATACAACGATCCGGCAGAGGCACCCAAATGGAAAATGAAAATAAAAAATATCAACAAAAACTTGATGGTGTCAATCTGCCCATCTCTTCGATTGGCCTTGTTAATTGGATTAAAAGCAGAACAGTTTGGTGACAAAGGGCATCACTCCGGTCAAACAAAATGATTTGTTTTAAAGGGAAAGCCGGCAAGAGGTTTGTGAAACACCCCAAGATACCGTAAGATTTTTGGGGTTAGTGGAACTTGTCAATCCAACGGTTTCATCGTCGGGAACAGCAACACGTCGCGGATGGAGGCAGAGTTGGTGAGCAACATAACCAAGCGGTCGATGCCGAAGCCAAGCCCACCCGTGGGCGGCATTCCGTATTCCAACGCGGTAACGTAATCGTAATCCACTTCGGCGCGGGTGTTCGGGTCTTCCGCACGCTTGGCGGCAACCTGCCGCTCAAACCGCTCGCGCTGGTCAATCGGGTCGTTCAACTCGCTGAACGCGTTGCCGTATTCGGTGGCATTGATAAAATACTCAAACCGCTCCGTAAAGCGCGGGTCTTCCGGCTTGCGTTTTGCCAGCGGGCTGTTTTCCACCGGATAATCATAAATAAAGGTGGGTTGAATGAGATTTTCCTCCACGTAGGCGTCAAACAATTCAATCAGCACCGTACCGCGGGTAGCGTCTTTCGGCACTTCCACGTGCTTAGCGGCGGCGCAGGCACGCGCATCCTCGTCGCTTTCCCACGCATAATAGTCGCATCCCGCGTATTTCTTTACCGCTTCCACCATGGTGAGCCGCTGCCAGTTACCCATATCAATTTCCTTGCCCTGATAGGTAATTACGCGGCTGCCGCAAATTTTCTCTGCCAGCATGGTGTACAGTTCTTCCACCAAGTCCATCATTCCATAATAATCGGTGAACGCCTGGTACAACTCAATGGTGGTAAATTCGGGATTGTGCTTGGTGTCCATTCCCTCGTTACGGAAAATGCGCCCCACCTCGTACACGCGGTGCATTCCGCCGACAATCAACCGCTTTAAGTACAACTCGGTTTCAATGCGCAAATACATATCCATATCCAACGCATTGTGGTGCGTGGCAAACGGGCGGGCGTGGGCACCGATTTCCATCGGTACCAAAATGGGGGTATCCACCTCCAAAAACCCTTTGTTATCCAAAAACGCACGAATTTCACGCAGAATCCGCGAACGCTGAACAAACGTATCCTTCACTTCGGGGTTGACAATCAAATCCAAATACCGCTGGCGGTAGCGCGTATCCGTGTCGCGCAGGCCATGGTATTTTTCCGGCAACGGCAACAGCGATTTGCTGAGCATCACAATTTCGGTGGCGTGAATGGAAATTTCGCCCATACGGGTGCGGAAAACGAAGCCCTTTAGGCCCATAATGTCGCCGATATCCCATTTCTTAAAACCAGCATACACGTCTTCGCCCACGTCGCTGCGGCTGACGTATACTTGTATATGCCCCGTGCTGTCGTGCAAATCCAAAAAACTGGCCTTGCCCATAATGCGGCGGCTCATCATACGCCCCGCCACCGATACAAGTCGGATCGTAGCCATGTCGTTCTGTGAGCCAAGGA
>JAZRRV010000194.1:0-3934 GCA_045651085.1 Acutalibacteraceae bacterium | reverse complement strand
GTTTTGGCTCATTTCCAATGCGGAAACCGCCACACCGCCCGCGTTGACCGCCTTGGAGGGGGCCACGATAACGCCGTTGTCACGCAGATACTCCACCGCTTCCAGTGTGGTGGGCATATTGGACACTTCCACATAATACTTCACGCCGTTGGCGACAATCTTTTTCGCATCGTCCAGCTGAACTTCGTTTTGGGTGGCGCAGGGCATAACCACATCCACCTTCACGCCCCACGGTTTTTCGCCCGCGTGGAACTCGGCGCCGAATTTGTCCGCGTAGTCCTGCACCTTGTCGCGGCCGGAGGAACGCATTTCCAGCATATAGGCGGCCTTTTCTTCGGTGATGCCGTCTGCATCGTACACGTAGCCATCCGGACCGGAGATGGTGAGCACTTTACCGCCAAGTTGGTTAATTTTAAGAACCGCACCCCAAGCCACGTTACCAAAGCCGGACACGGCAAAGGTCTTGCCCTGAATGGTGGTGCCGAAATTCTTAAGCATTTCATCGCAGAAGTACACTGCACCGTAACCGGTTGCCTCCGGACGAATTAAACTGCCGCCGTAGGTAACACCTTTGCCGGTGAGCACCGCGTTTTCAAAATTATTTTTAATGCGCTTGTACTGACCGAACAGATAGCCGATTTCGCGACCGCCCACACCAATGTCACCGGCGGGAACGTCCACGTGCGGGCCAATGTGACGGGCCAACTCTGTCATGAACGATTGGCAAAACCGCATAATCTCGGCATCGCTCTTGCCGCGGGGGTCAAAGTCCGAACCGCCTTTACCGCCGCCGATAGGCAAACCGGTGAGCGAGTTTTTGAAGGTTTGTTCAAAGCCCAAGAACTTGATAATGCTGAGGTTCACCGAGGGGTGAAAGCGCAAGCCGCCTTTGTACGGGCCAATGGCGCTGTTAAACTGCACACGAAAACCACGATTGATTTGTACTTTACCGGCATCGTCCACCCACGGAACGCGGAACATAACCACACGCTCCGGCTCAACCAAACGCTCAAGAAGACCGGCGGCTTCGTACTCGGGATGTTTTGCTACCACGGGCGCGAGAGATTCCAGAACTTCTTTAACCGCCTGATGGAACTCCGGCTCGCCGGCGTTCTTGCGAACGACGGCTTCCAAAACGGATTCAATATAAGACATAGCCAGTTCTCCTTGCTAAAAAAGATTGAATCTATTATAACAAGCTACAACGCAGATTGCAAGTGATTTGTATAAAATTTCAAATAAAATTGATTTTTGGTAAAATAAAAGTCATTTTCGACAAAATTTGAAAGTTTGAAACGGATGAATTGCGCAATCGAAAGGCGTTGCACTGCCGGCTGCGGTGTGGTATACTATACCATAAGAGAACTGAACCCCACAATGCCTATGGGCAATCTTTTTGGCGATTTTTCCGTTTTTGTCGTTGGCAGGGGTCAGCCTGCCCGCCTTCGCAAACGAAAAAATCACACAAAAATTTTTGCCCATAGGTGCAAAGCAGTTTTCGCCTGTCGGTTTTTTGTCCGGGTCACAAACAATTTTTTCGGCATGCTGGCGCATGGCGGAAAAATTTGCGGCAAGACGGGCGAAAAAACACGGCGAAAACCATTGCGAGTTCGGTTCCCTTATGGTATAAGTGAAAACCAAGCAAAGGAAGGTACAGCTGTGCGAATTTTAGCGGTGGATTTGGGGTTGAAACGGACAGGTGTGGCGGTGTGCGACGAAACGGAGTTGCTGGCGTCTCCCGTGGGTACGCTGACACAATCGGATATGGAGATTTTGTGCAATGATGTGGCCGCCATAGCGGCGCGCGAGGGTGTGCGTCAAATTGTGGTGGGGCACCCGCGCAATATGGACGGCAGTCGCGGAGAAAGCGCGCAGCGCGCCGAAGCGTTTGCCGAGTCACTGGGCGAGCGCACCGGTTTGCCGGTCACTTTATGGGATGAACGGCTCACCACCGTTTCCGCCATTGGTTTTTTGAACGAGACCAATGTGCGCGGGAAAAAGCGCAAGGCGCTGGTGGACACGGTCTCCGCCACCATTATTTTGCAGGAGTATTTGGATAGCCGTCGCCAATAATAACCTCTTTTCGTTGTTCTGCATATATTGGTTTTGAGGTGAGACCAATGGAATGGACAACGATGTATGTAAGTTCGGTGACCAACGCGATGCGTGGTCAGCGATTACTGGAACGGCAGGGATATACGGTACACGTGCAGCGTACCTCGCAGGCGGCGGAAGATACCGGTTGCGGGTATAGTTTGCTGGTACGTGGGAACGGTGCCGCAGCGGCCCAGATACTGCGCCGCGCGGGTATTCGTATTTTGCGAACGGCGGGCGGGGGTGGCCCGCAATGATATATTGGGACAACGCGGCTACCACCTATCCCAAACCGCCCGCAGTGCGGCAAGCGGTGGGGGAAGCTCTGATGCGTTACGGCGCGAATCCCGGTCGCGGCGGGCACACGATGGCAATGCACTCTGCTGCTCAGGTGTACGCCTGTCGTGAGGCATTGGCGGATTTTTTTGGGTTGGACGACCCATCGCAAGTGGTGTTTACGGGCAACTGTACCGGCTCGCTAAACACGGTAATTAAAGGGTTACTGCGCCACGGCGGGCACGTGGTAACGTCCGATGTGGAGCACAATTCCGTGATTCGCCCCTTGCGGGCTTTGGCCGAGGCGGGGGTTACCGTAACCCAAGCCGAAGTGTTTGCGGGGGAACCGGCGCGCACGGTGGAGAGTTTTCGCCGTGCTCTGCGCCCCAATACGCGGCTGGTGTTGTGCACCCACGCTTCTAACGTGTGCGGGTGGCGGTTGCCGATTCGGGAGATTGGCGCACTGTGCGCCGCACGGCACATTCCGTTTGCGGTGGATGCCGCGCAAAGTGCGGGGTTGTTACCGCTGAATATGGAACGGGATAACATTGATTTTTTATGTATGCCGGGGCATAAGGCATTGTACGGCCCAATGGGTACGGGTGTGTTGCTGTGCCGTGGCAAGATACCGCTCATACCGTTGACCGAAGGGGGAACGGGTAGTTTGTCTATGCTGGCGGAACAGCCGGACGACCTGCCCGACCGTTTGGAAAGCGGCACGCTGAACGTACCGGGTATTTGCGGATTGCAGGCGGGTGTGCGGTTTGTAGCACAACACGGGGTAGAGACGCTGGCAGCCCAAGAAACGGCGGTAGCACGGCGGTTGTACGATGCTCTTGCCGGCGTACGGGGGATTCGTTTGTACACGCCGCGGCCGGACACGGCGGTGTGCGTGCCGATGGTGACCTTGAACGTGGAAGACCTGCCGTCGGAGCAAACGGCGGCACTGCTTTCAAGGCGTGGTGTGGCGGTGCGTGCGGGCTTGCATTGCGCTCCCGGCGCACATCGGCGGTTGGGTACGTTGCCGAACGGAGCGGTGCGGTTGTGCCCTTCGGCGTTTACCACGACGGCCGATGCGGATAATGTAGCAAAAATGTTGCGTGAAATTGCAAGAAAATCCTTGCTTTCCACGCAGAGTGTGTTACAATAAAAGTGGAACCGTAATTTTTTCAGGATGGGAAAGCAGGTGAGGACGCTGGGCGCTTTTTTTGCGAATATATGGGAAGGAATTACCAATTTTGTGCGCAGTTATCATCCGGTGCAGGACACGCTGGATATTCTGGTCGTTGCTTTTGCGGTGTATGGGCTCATTAAACTGGTGCGGGATTCCCGCGCCGAGCAGTTGCTTAAGGGTTTTGCGCTTTTGGCACTGGCATACGGTGCCGCCTATTTGCTCGGCCTTACGGCAATGAAGTATATTTTGCAAGTGCTGTTTGACAATATCCTCATCATTTTGGTGGTGTTGTTCCAGCCGGAGTTGCGCCGCTTGTTGGAGCAGGTGGGTCACGGCGGGTTTTCGCGTTTTAAGGTGTTGGGAATGAACGACGCGGAAAGCGAAGCGTAC
>JAZRRV010000193.1:0-6304 GCA_045651085.1 Acutalibacteraceae bacterium | reverse complement strand
ATTTTAAAAGACCGTTTCGGCGGCAAAATCACCGCAGATGAAATCGGCATACCGATGACAGCAAAAAGCGGACTTGTACTCCCCTGCGGTATTTCGGGGCGTTGGCAGGAAAAATAGTTTCGAGGTAATGACCAATGATTCAAACGCAAAACTTAACACACACCTATCCCGGTGATGAAGATACCGCGCCGAAAACCGTTTTATGCGATGTTTGTGTTGACATTAAAGACGGCGAGTTTGTTGCGATTGTCGGACACAACGGCAGTGGCAAATCCACACTGGCAAAGCATTTTAACGCCATGCTGTTACCGCTGGGTGGCCGTGTGCTTGTGCGCGATATGGATACGACAGACGAGGAAAACAAGTATGCTATTCGCAGTACGGTGGGGTTGGTGTTACAAAATCCCGATAACCAGTTGGTTTCCACCATTGTGGAAGAAGACGTAGCGTTTGGGCCGGAAAATTTAGGGGTTCCGCCTGCGGAGATCCGCACCCGTGTAGACGCGGCGTTGCAGGCGGTAGGGATGTATGAATACCGCGACCACGCTTCGCACAAACTCTCCGGTGGGCAAAAGCAACGGGTTGCTATTGCGGGTGTGTTGGCAATGCAACCGGACTGTCTGGTGCTGGATGAACCCACCGCGATGCTGGACCCTCAGGGTCGGCGTGAGGTGATGGATACCATTTGCCGATTAAACCGCGAGCGCGGTATGACGGTGGTCATTATCACACACTATATGGAAGAAGCCGTGCTGGCGGACCGTGTGGTGGTGATGAACGACGGTGCGTTGGTGTTGGACGGTACCCCGCGCGAGGTGTTTTCTCAGGTGGAGGCATTGCGCGCTATGGAATTGGACGTGCCGCAACCTACGGAATTGTGTTACACGTTGCAGCAAGCGGGTATGCCGTTGCCGGATGGCGTGCTAACGGTGGACGAATGTGCCGAGGCATTGCTTTCGGTGTGGGAACAAAAGAAATAAGGTAGAGGCGTATGGCAATTATAGAAACCCACAATTGCATAGTGCGGTATTCCACCGGGACACCGTTTGAAAAGGAAGCGCTAACGGATGTGTCTGTCAGCATTAACGAGGGCGAACTGGTTGGCATTATCGGGCATACCGGTTCGGGAAAATCCAGTTTTGTGCAACTGCTCAACGGTTTGCTTAAACCGGATGAGGGGCGCGTTTTGTTAGACGGTAACGATATTTGGGAAAACCCCAAAGACATTCGCCGTGTGCGTTTTGCGGTGGGAATGGTGTTTCAGTATCCGGAGTATCAGTTGTTTGAAGAAACGGTATACAAAGACATTGCGTTTGGTCCGCACAATATGGGCCTTTCGGACGAGGAGATTCATCAACGCGTTTTGCGTGCCGCAGAACGCGTGGAACTGCCGGAAGCGTTGCTTAGCAAATCGCCGTTTGAACTGTCGGGCGGCGAAAAGCGTCGCGCCGCCATTGCCGGCGTTATGGCAATGGAACCGCGTGTTTTAATTTTGGACGAACCGACCGCCGGATTAGACCCGCGCGGCCGTGAACGCATTTTACAAATGATTCGCGCTTATCAGCAGGAGAAGAATACCACGGTGTTGCTTGTCTCACACAGTATGGAAGACGTCGCGAGGGTAGCCGACCGTGTGCTGGTGCTTAACCACGGGCGGGTGGCTATGTTTGAAACTGCGCGGGAGATTTTCTCTCGCTCGGCAGAACTCGCTGCTATGGGGTTATCCGTGCCGGCGGTAACGCAGGTGTTTGAGCGCCTGCGTGAGCGCGGGCTTCCGGTTTCCTCTGCCGTGTACACCTTGGAACAAGCGCAGCAGGAACTCCTTCGTTTGTGGAAAGGGGGAGAGCCGCGTGTTATCTGATATTACCATTGGCCAGTTTTTTCCCGGTCAGTCCTTTTTGCATCGTATGGACCCACGTGTAAAACTGGCACTTACTTTTGCGTATATCATCGTTATTTTCTTGCCCGACAATTGGGTGGGATTAGGGCTGAGTGTGGCGTTTTTGGTGTTTTGCGTGGGGTTATCACGCATCCCGCCGAAGTTGTTGCTCAAAGGATTAAAACCGGTGCTGCCGTTGTTGATTTTCACCTCGTTAATTAACATTTTTTATGTCGAAGGGCGCGTACTGGTTAGTTTTTGGGTGTTGCGCATTACGGCGGAGGGGATTTACACAGCGGTTTTTATTGCGTTGCGTATTTTGTGTTTAATTGCGGCCAGTTCTTTGCTGACGTACACCACGTCACCAACCACGTTGACGGATGCGCTGGAGCGGTTAATGAGTCCGCTACGCCACGTGCGTGTGCCGGTGCACGAAATCGCTATGATGATGACCATTGCGCTACGCTTTATTCCCACGTTAATTGAGGAAACCGATAAAATTATGTCGGCACAAAAGGCGCGAGGCGCGGATATGGAAAGCGGCAATTTACTGCAACGTGTCAAAGCACTCATTCCGGTGTTGGTTCCGTTGTTTGTCTCCTCATTTCGCCGCGCATACGATTTGGCAACGGCTATGGAGTGCCGTTGCTACCACGGCGGTGAGGGGCGCACTCGTATGAAGCAGTTGCACATGACGGCGCAGGACGGTATGGCGGTGGCGGCTGTGGTACTGTTAGCTGCGGCGTTGGTAGTGAGTAACGGGTTAGTACCCGCAACGATTTAAGGTGTTACTAGTGTAAAAAGGCGGTGAAACGCGGTGGCAAAGTGTTTACTGACAATTCAATACGACGGCACCCGTTATCACGGCTGGCAAGTGCAACCAAACGGTATTACCGTGCAGGAAACCCTGCAAGATGCGGTGGAGTATGTAACCGGCACACGTTCCGGAATTACCGGTTGCAGCCGCACAGATACCGGTGTGCACGCTCGTCGTTTTTATTGCACCGTGGAGCCGCAAGGGAAGTTGACGCCTAACCAACTGGTGCGAGCGCTAAATGCGCGGTTGCCCGATGACGTGGCGGTACTGGAATGTCGAGAAGTGGCAAGTGACTTTCATCCGCGGTATTCGGCAACGGGTAAACGATACGTTTATCATATTTGGAACGGCGCCGTGCGCTCGCCTTTTTGGAAAGGTTATTCTCTTTACATTCGCTCACCGTTGGATACCGATATACTAAACCGCACGGCGGCGTTGTTTTTGGGCACGCACGATTTTTCGGCATTCTGCTCTACCGGCAGTTCGGTGGAGGACAAACGGCGCACAATTTGCCGTTCCGAGGTGCGCCGTGAGGGGGATATGGTTACCTACACGGTGGAGGCCGATGGCTTTTTGTACAATATGGTGCGCATTTTGGTAGGAACCTTGCTGGATGTACACGCCGAGCGGCTAACCGAGGACTCGGTACGGCAGGCGTTACAAAACGGTAATCGCGACTTAGCCGGGGCAACGGCACCGGCACACGGATTGTTTCTTGACGAGGTGTTTTACAAATGAGTCGAAAGAACGGCAATACCGAAGAAAAACGCCGCGGAGGGCGTACGAATTATACACCGTGGATACGGTTGTTTAAGCGGCTGGCGATTGTTGCGGCGATTGTTCTGGTTGGTTTTCTGGTGTGGAAAAATTGGGAAAAAATTGCACCGGAAGCATTGCTGGACTGGACGGAACAACAATTTGGGGACAGCGAAGCGGGCGAGGGTTTCCCGATTGCCGCCAACGGCAACGCCGTTATTGATATGGCAGAAGTCAACCAACACTTGGCGGTACTGACGGATACGACTCTGCAATTTCGCAGTGGTAGTGCGGCGTTGGTGGCCGAGCGCAGCCATTCCTTTACCGACGCGGTGATGTATACAGCGGGTAACTACGTGCTTTGTGCGGAATTGGGGGGGAGCCGTTTTCGGCTGGATACCCGCCGAGAAACCGTTTTGGAACATCAGTTGGAGAATCGAAGGATTTATGCGGCCGATTTACTCTCTAACGGAACAACGGCTTTGGTATTAAACAGCACTTCCCAAAGTTATTTATCTGAAATTATGGTGCTCAATGACAAGGGGAAGGTATTATACGAGTACCGCAACAGTAAATATTTGTTAACGGATATTTCGATGGCACCGAGCGGCAAACAGATAGCCGCCGTGGGGACTACAACAGAAAGCGGGATGCTTAAATCCGTATTGTTGGTGATTACGCTTTCTTCCGGCGAGACGCGCGAATATACCGGTGCCGACGTATTGCTGCATAACGTTACTTATTTTGCCGGCGGCACTATATTGGCGGTGGGCGATACCGAAATTTGGAGTGTAAAAAACGGTAGTGAACAGCCGGAAATCACGGCGTGCGTAGGTGTGGAACCGGTGGGATACACGGCGACATCTTCTGTGGCGGGTGTTGCGTTACAACGTGCAGGCACAACAAACTCCTGCCTAATTTGGGTGTTCAATTCGCACGGTAAAAAGGTGCAAGAGGCGGAATTGCAGGGGAATTTCCGTTCTCTTTCCGCACGGGGCGGCAATCTGCTGTTGCTTACCGATAACGTGGCGTACGACGTAACCGCCTCCGGTGTTAAGGAGGAATTTGCGGTTCCTGCGGATAGTTTAATGGCGGTAATCTACCGCCGTTCACCGTTACTTTTAACGTTAGGTGAACTCAAACGATTAGAAAATTAAAAATATGTTCATATCCGGTAGTTGTACTTTGAATGAAAAAGTGATAAAATGGTAAAATTCCCAAGTGATTGTACGAAAGGGTGCGGCGTATATGTCTTTGGTTTTGAATATTATTCTCGTTGCCATAATGGCGCTCACCGTGTTTTTGGGCTATCGTCGCGGTTTTGTACGCACGATGCTTCAACTGGTTGGTTGGGTAGCCGCTTTGATTGTGGCGCTCACGTTGAGTACGCCGGCGGCGACGTTTACATTTGATAATTTTTTTGCCAAGGGGCTGCAAACGCAACTTGCCGATACTTTCAACGATATTACCGGTGAGCCGTCCACGATGTTGGAGGAAATGGTACAAAAGTTACCTACGCCGATTGCTTCCGCACTGGAAAATAATCCGCACGTGTTGCAAACGTTGGAAAATTTGAATGAAAGCACGGCGAACACCGCGCAATCCCTTGCGTCATCCGTGGTTGATACGGTGATACGACCGTTGGCGGTATCGTTGTTGCAGTTCCTGATTTTCCTTGTTTTGTTCCTCTTACTGCTTGTGGTGGTTCGCTTGTTGGAAAAATTGGTAAAACCAATTTGTAAATTACCGCTCATTCGGCAGGCAGACGGCGTTTTAGGCGCTGTTTTGGGTGCGCTGAAAGGGGCCGTGTTTGTGTTGCTGTTAACGGCACTTTTGCAGTGGTTGGTTACTATGGGGGTGCTCAGTAACTGGGTGTCTACGGATACATTGGAGGATGCCGCTATTGTTAATTGGGTGTTACAATTTAACCCGTTGATTACACTTTGAATTTGAAGAAAACGGAGCATATGGTTATGGGTAGTCTAAAATTTGTATGGAACATTCCGAACACGCTTTCTCTGGTACGCCTGGCCTTGTTGCCTTTTTTCGCCGTCCTGTTTTTTAACGATGAAATATACTGGGCGTTAGCGGTGTTATTGTTCTCCGGTTTAACCGATTTGTTTGACGGTGTTATTGCGCGCAAATGCAATCAGATTACCGAAATCGGCAAGTTGTTGGACCCATTTGCCGATAAGATTACCCAAGTAACCGTGCTGGTGTGTTTAACGGTGCGTATTCCGGCGTTGCTTCCGTTGTTACTCATTTGTTTTGTTAAAGAATTGCTACAGGCCATCGGCGGATTCCTTTTGTTGTCACGGTTTGAAATTATCCGCGGCTCCAAATGGTTTGGCAAGGTTTCTACCTTTACATTCTATGCCGTTATGTTGCTGGTGGCATTGTGGGAAACCATGCCGGACTGGTTGTTCACCGTATTGGTCGCGCTGGTGGCAGTAACGATGTTGTTTTCATTTTTCGGATATATGCGTATTTTTATCAACTTACGCCGTGAAGGGGTTGCCTCTGCTGAGGTAACACAAACCACCGGCCAATAATAAAAGGAGACCGTTATGCTGTGTTCCCGTTGTAAAAAACGCCCTGCTGTGGTATTCATTACCCGTATGGAGGGGAATGAAAGCCAAAACGAAGGGTTGTGTTTAACTTGTGCCAAAGAATTGGGGATTAAACCGGTAGATGATTTGTTAAACAAATTCGGTATCGGGCAGGATGAACTGGAGGCCATGGACGAACAGTTTGGGGCGTTGATGTCTCCGGACGGGGAGGAGTCCGGCGAAGATTTTGTGCCCGGTGGTGCGGCTACTTTTCCGTTTTTGCAGAATTTGTTCGGCAAACAG
>JAZRRV010000192.1:0-3915 GCA_045651085.1 Acutalibacteraceae bacterium | reverse complement strand
CGGGCGTGGAGTCGTTGCAACGCCAGCGTATGGGCGCACTGATTGTGTTTGAGCGCAACACCCGTTTGGGTGACATTGCCGCCACCGGCACGGAACTGAACGCCGACCCCACGGGGGAACTTATCGGCAACATCTTTTTTAACAAAGCACCGCTGCACGACGGCGCTGCGCTGCTGCGTGACGGCCGCGTGTACGCGGCGGGGTGTATTTTACCGTTAACGGAGGATATGTCCATCAGTCGGCAGTTGGGAACACGGCACCGCGCAGGCGTGGGAATGAGCGAAAATTCCGACGCGGTGGTGGTTATTGTTTCGGAGGAAACGGGGATTATCTCCGTTGCCAAAGGCGGGGAACTTACGCGCAATTACACGTCGGAAAGCTTGCGCCTTTTGTTGGAAAACGAACTGGTGTGGAGCAATATCCGCGACGATGTGGATAAAGGAGCCAATGCGTTGTGGGCGCGAGTGCGGAGGTGGTTTGTGAAATGAAACGTAAATTTTCATTGAATGAACTGCTGCACCGTGACCGTGCAATGATGGTCTTTTCGCTGGTGTTGGCAGTGATTATTTGGGCATTGGTGTCGTTTGGCCCCGGTAACGTGGAAACGCGCACCGTCACTGCCACGGTAACGGTGGATTTAACCGGCACCAGCGCCGGCTACAACGACCTGCGCGTAATCGGGCAGGACACGTTTGACGTTAAGGTAGAAGTGGAAGGCACCCGTGCGGTGATTTTCAATTTGGACAGCGATGACTTTAACATCAACCCGTCACTGACGGATATTTTGGGCCCCGGCAAATCCGATGTGTCGCTTAACGTATCCGGCAAGGAAACGGGGTACACCATCCGTTCGGTGTCGCCCTCTTCGGTCACGGTGACGTGCGATTATTGGATGTCCACATCGTTTGCCGTAACGCCGGACGTTAAAAAACTGGCGGTAAAGGACGAAAAGGTCCAGCAGTTGGGGGATATTTTGTTGGATTCCGCGGCACTGCCCGACGGGCGCGTGCAGGTGGAAGGCCCCCAAACGGTAATTCGTCAAATCCAATCGGTGGTGGCGCGGGTGGATGAATCCCACGTGCTGGACAAAACCACGCGGTTTGAGGCGCAGTTAGCCGCGCTGGATGCGAAAGGGCAAGACGTGGATATTTCCGATTGTCGCTTTACCGGTTTGCAGGGGAACACCGTCACGATGACCGTGCCGGTATGGGTGCAACGCAAGGTGGACCTCACGTATGCGTTGGCAAACGTGCCGTCGGGTATATCGCAAAATGGGTTGGTTACCTTATCGCACAACAGCATTACGTTGGTGGGTGAGGAGGATGACCTTGCCACAGCGGCAACCACCATCGGTAATTTGGGCACGTTTAATTTTGACCATATTCGGCCCGAGGAATCCGAATTTACCGTGACGTTGGCGGTGCCGAGCAACGTGACGGTGATTGAAGGCAATACCGTCACGGTATCACTGGCGATTGACAAATATACCACGCGTACGCTTTCGCGCACTGTGAACGGTATTGAGGACGTAACGGTCATAAACCCGCCGAACGGTAAAACGGTGACCTTGTCACAGGGGCAAAAACTCAGTGATATTGTGTTGTGCGGTAACACCGCCACGTTGCGCCGTGTTACGGCGAACGACTTGCAATTAACGCTGGATGCGTCCAGCAGCACCGGCACCGGTACGGTACGGTATACGGTACGCATCGCGGTGCCCCGCTACCCTAACGTGTGGGTGTACTACGGCAAAGACGATGCCGCCGCGTATAAACTGCACGGCACGTTGGAATAATCAAAATCAGAGACAACCCGCTCGGGCAACCGAGCGGGTTTTTTGCACCCTTTTTTGGGACATTCATACACTGATAAAGGAGGGTGACACGCCCTCACAATGTAACAAAAAGGAGAGAGTCACATTGGGCAATGCATCTTGCACGCGCTACGGCGGCGGTATGCCGCGCCGGTACGCTTCGCCGTATATGACGAACAACCGACAAACCGCGCCTGCACCGTGCGCTTGCGCTGACCGCGAATCGCCGAACACGCTGGAAGCGTGCGCGGCAATGGTGGTGGCAATGGCATACGTGCCGTGGCAACAGTTGGAAACCGTGTATGAGCCGGAACAGGGCTTTTCCCGCGGAACGATTTTTCCCGAACTCGACAAACCGTTAATGGTGGGAGGGAACTGCCGTGGATAACCGTATGCAATTAAGACGGCGGATTCAGGCGTATCAATTTGCCATTTGGGAAATGACGTTATATTTGGATACGCACCCGCACGACACCTGTGCGCTGGCCAAGCGTGCAGAACTAATGGCGGCAAGCAAGCGCTGCCGCGAGGAATATGAATCACAATACGGTACGTTAATTATCACATCGCAGGACGTACCGTGCGACGCCACGTGCTGGTCGTGGGTAGACAGCCCGTGGCCGTGGGAATGCGAAAGGGGGAATTGATATGTGGCAATACGAAAAAACGTTACAGTATCCCGTAAAAATCACCAACCCGAACCCGAAGTATGCGCAAATCATTATCAGCCAATACGGCGGTCCGGACGGCGAATTGGGCGCTTCTATGCGGTATTTAACGCAGCGCTATTCCATGCCGTATAACGAGTTAAAGGGCTTGCTGACGGACGTGGGCACTGAGGAGCTCGCGCATATGGAAATGGTGTGCGCCATGGTGTATCAACTCACGCGCAACCTGAGCGAAGAGGAAATTATGCGCTCCGGTTTTGACAAGTATTTTGTCGACCACACTTCGGCCGTATATCCCGTTGCGGCATCGGGTTTGCCGTGGCGCGCCGAGTATATCGCCGCCAAGGGCGACGTGATTACCGACCTGCACGAAGATTTGGCAGCCGAGCAAAAAGCGCGTACCACCTACGACAACCTGTTGCGCTTGATTGACGACCCCGATGTGCGCGACCCGCTGAAATACCTGCGCGAGCGCGAGATAGTGCACTACCAGCGGTTTGGTGAGGGCTTACGTCTTGCCACCGAGCGGTTGGACAGCCGCAATTTCTATGCGTGCAACCCGAGTTTTGACAAGGGTTGCGGGAAATGAAGTAGGGCAGAGGCTTGCTTTTGCCGCCAAAAACAAGCAGACGGGAAGACCCCCGTCTGCTTGGTCTTGTTTTTATGTAATTTATGTGCTATAATTTTTTGAAACAAAGGAAACGGAGAAAGCAAAATGACGTACTATGAAATATTAGAAATCAGCGAACACGCTTCGCAAGAAGTGATTCGTATGGCATATAAGGCGTTGTGCAAAAAGTATCATCCTGATGTTTGTCAAGGCGATAAAAAACAAGCCGAAGAGAAAATGAAAAAGATTAATGAAGCGTATGATACTCTCTCCGATGAAACAAAGAAAAAGCAATATGATTATTCTTTGAAAAGTCAGGTTCGGCACAATCAAAAATCCTATGACCCTCCTAAACCGGAAAGCAATGTAATCAACAAAGATGTGTTGGTTAAACTGGGCTTTATAGCACTTGAAAATGGTGATTGGATTAGGGCAAGACGCTTTTTTGAACAAGCGTTAAATCAAGATGCAGGATTAGCAGAAGCCTATCTCGGCAAACTGATGATTGAGTTGCAAGTTAAAACACGAGATGCTCTAAAAAATTGCCCGCTTCCTTTTAATGACAACACTAATTACCAAAAAGCTATTACTTTTGGTGATGAATCCTTAAAACGGTTTTTACGAGAAACAATTCAACACATCAATAAGCGCAATTATGAAACAAAATGTAAGACCATATACAATAATGCTTGTGCATTGATGTACCAAAACAATGGCGTTCAGTGTTTTAAAGACGCAATTATTGAATTCGAAAAAATTCGCGGATACAAAGATTCGGTTAAGAAAATAGAATATTGTTATGAAAAAATTGCGCAGATAAATAG
>JAZRRV010000191.1:0-10510 GCA_045651085.1 Acutalibacteraceae bacterium | reverse complement strand
CTTTCGCAGTAAAAGCCATAGTTGTTTTCCTCCTGTAATTTTCTCTTATTCCGCAGCGGTTTCGGCAACTTCTTCGGTTGCTTCCTCTGCCGGAGCCGCTTCTTCCGCGGCTTGCTCACCTTGGCGGCCTTCGATGATGGCGCTGGCCATGGCACCGGCAATGAGTTTTACGGCGCGGATAGCGTCGTCGTTGCCGGGGATGACGTAATCGACATCGTCCGGGTCGCAGTTGGTGTCAACGATAGCAACAATCGGGATACCGAGTTTCTTCGCTTCGGCAACCGCAATCTTTTCCTTGCGGGGGTCAACAATGAACAGAGCGCCGGGGATTTTATCCATCCCTTTAATGCCACCCAAGAATTTTTCCAATTTTTCGATTTCGTGGTTGAGTTTAACCACTTCTTTTTTGGGAAGCAAGCTGAACGTGCCGTCCTCCGCCATTGTTTTAAGCTGGTTCAAACGAGCAATACGGCCGCGAATGGTGCGGAAGTTGGTGAGCATACCGCCCAGCCAACGAGCGTTCACAAAATACGCACCGGCGCGTACGGCTTCCTCCGCAATGGAATCCTGCGCTTGCTTTTTGGTGCCGACAAACAACACCGATTTGCCCTGAGCAGACAACTCGCGCACGAACATATACGCTTCTTCCAGTTTGCGCACCGTCTTTTGCAAGTCAATGATATAAATACCATTGCGCTCGGTAAAGATGTACGGCGCCATTTTGGGGTTCCAGCGGCGGGTTTGGTGACCGAAGTGGACACCGGCTTCCAGCAACTGCTTCATGGATACAACTGACATAATAATTTCCTCCCGGTTTTTAACCTCTACGGGCGCTACGGCCGATTGCAAATTTTCGACCGCATCTCCGGAACCGCTGTGCGGCACCACCGAAGCGAAACACACCCGTATGCATATTGCCGTAGTATTCTACCATATTATGCCGCAAAAAGCAAGCCCTTTTTTCAAAAAAATTACGGTTTATCCGTTTCCGAAAATCCCCTGCAGAATGCGGCTTTTACGACACCGCCCGTCACCGATAACGCAAGGCATCGGGTGATTTACCAAAATGGTATGTTCCCCTATCACTTCAATTTCTTTCCAACTGATAATAATGTCATCCTCACGCCCCAGCAACCCAAGCCCTTTTGAGCGCCCGAAGATAACCAACGATACCAATTGTGCCGTGCAGGTATCCACTTCCACGTCGTCCACGCAACCCAACCGCATACCGTCGCAGATGTTGATAACCTCTTTGTCGTGCATGTCCGTAATTTTGCAAATCATACTACCACCTCCCTACCACAGTATGCACGGAATATCCAAAAAATACCGATTGATTGCGCGGGTGCTATGCCGTCCATACTGGTGTGGAAGGGAGTGACCGGTGCTTGTACAACAAGGTGGAAATCTGCGGCGTGAACACCGCCACGCTGAAAGTGCTGAGCGAAAGCGAAAAAACGCGTCTGCTGAAATTGGCCAAAGAGGGCGACAAAGAGGCGCGAGAAGAGTTGGTGAGCGGCAATTTGCGCTTGGTATTGAGCGTGATACAACGGTTTTCGCAACGCGGTGAAAACCCCGACGACTTATTTCAGGTGGGCTGCATCGGACTGATAAAATCCATTGATAACTTTGACATTTCGCAAAACGTGCGATTTTCCACCTATGCCGTCCCGATGATTATCGGGGAGATTCGGCGGTATTTGCGTGACAACAACGCCATTCGGATTAGCCGCAGTATGCGGGATACGGCATACCGTGCGATGCAAACCAAAGAGGCGCTGACCGCCAAGCACCTGCGCGAACCGACGGTGGAGGAAATTGCCGAGGCGCTGGAATTGCCGCGCGAAGAGGTGGTGCTGGCGCTGGAGGCCATTGTGGAGCCGGTCTCTTTGTATGAACCGGTATAGGCCGACGGCGGCGATACCATTTACGTGATGGACCAAATCGGGGACAGCAGTGACGACCGCGATTGGTTGGACGAATTGGCGTTAAAAGAGGCGCTTCACGGGTTAAATGAGCGTGAAAAAAAGATACTCAATCTGCGGTTTTTTAAGGGGATGACACAAATTGAGGTGTCGGCGGAAATCGGCATTTCGCAAGCACAGGTCTCGCGCTTGGAAAAAGGAGCACTCGACCGTATTAAAAAACAATTATAAAATGCACGGTCCCCGTCAAGACGACGGGGACCGTGCGGCAATTATCCTGCACGCTCAATGTCGTGGCGCAGGCGTTTAATAATTTTCTTTTCCAACCGCGAAATGTAGGATTGCGAAATACCCAGCAAATCGGCGACCTCTTTTTGGGTGTGCTCCTGCTCGCCCGCAATACCAAACCGCAGTTTCATAATAATTTGTTCGCGTTGCGGCAAATTGGCCACACAATCCAGCAATAAATCCCGCTCGGCTTCCTGTTCAATCCCGCGATTCACCACGTCCGGCTCACTCCCCAAAATATCGGAGAGCAACAACTCGTTGCCGTCCCAATCCACGTTCAAGGGCTCGTCAATGGATAGTTCGTGGCGCAGTTGCGCGTTTTTGCGCAAAAACATAAGAATTTCATTTTCTATGCAACGTGACGAATAGGTTGCTAATTTGATATTTTTATCGGCGCGAAAGGTGCTCACGGCCTTGATAAGTCCAATAGTGCCAATGGAGATTAAATCCTCGATTCCCACACCGGAATTTTCAAATTTGCGGGCGATATACACCACAAGACGTAGGTTGTGAGTAATGAGCGTATCCCGTGCGCTCGCCTCCCCTGCCGCGGCACGGCACAGGGCATCGCTTTCCTCCTCGGCGGAAAGCGGCGGGGGCAAGGTATCGGTCCCGTGTATGTAGTAAATTTCCTCACAAAAAACCATTGTCAACAAGCGGCGCACCCGTTGCCACCACCGCCGTAACCACAATTTCACAAAACGCATCTCCTTTACAAACTCAAAACCTCACTGCCTACCAACGCGGTATACACGCCGCGGTGGGGTTCGTCTGCCAACGCCACGTACACGCCGGTAATGTCCCGCGGGGGTTCGCCGCGCGCCCGTAAAATGACTTTGGCGGGAACAAAGGCGTGGAGCAAGCCCTCCCCGCCCACCGTGCGATAAGGAATACGCCGCAGCCGAGCAGGGGCGCGGGTGGTGGTCACCCCTTCCTCACGGTTTAATGCCTGCGAAAGCGGAAGCGGCAAATACGGCAGCAGTGCCTCCCGCTTAACCGGAATAACCGGCATCCCCGAAAACGGTTCGCGCAAATGTAACCCCGTATCGTACAATGCCACACACTCACACGTACCGCAACCGTCGTCTATTACCACGGTGTATTCCAGCGCCGCGGGTGAGCGGTTGCCGGTAAAACGGTCGTACAGCCACACAACGGCGTAACTCACCAACGCCAACGCGGTGAGCATTAGCGGAGAAATGTCGCAGTAAACCACCCCGTTGCGGGTGATAACGGCATCGCTTTGCGTGGTAAACCACAGTGCCGTAACCAAACCGGAAAACAACGCCGACACACAAAACAACACAAACGTGCGGCGGATAAAAGCCGTGGCGGTGTACCACGGAAATGCCACCCGTATGAGCAATGCCGCCACGACAACGTTGAGCAATAACGACAACAAAGCAGGGAGGTTAAGAAAAATTTGGCAAGCGCACACACCGCCCACGCCGGCAGCCGCCACCAAGCGACCGCGGCGCTTGGGCAAACGAAGCAGACGGGCGGTGAGCGATAACAATAAATAATCAATAACCCAGTTGAGCACTATCAACACGTCCAGATAAATCACCGGCATAACCACACCCCCCGCGTACCACCCATTATACCCGAAAAAAAACAGGAAACTTGCCGAAGCAACGGTGCAACTAAAATTTTGCAAAGCAAGGGGATTTTGTTGTATTTTTTGCGCAAGCGTGGTATAGTAATAAGAGAAAAGGAGGTTTTTTCTGTGAAAAAAGGAGTAATTATCGCATTATCAGTAGTTGCTATACTGCTTATTTTGGTATTTGTATTGGTTGGCGCGTATAACGGGTTGGTGGATTCCGAAACGCAGGTGGATTCCAAACAAGCGACCATTGACACGATGCTTACCCGCCGTGCGGATTTGATTCCCAACTTGGTGAGCACGGTTAAGGGGTATGCGGCGCACGAAGAAGAGATTTTTACCGCCGTGGCTAACGCCCGCGCCAAATTGGCGGGCAGCACTAACACGGAGGACAGACTGGAGGCCAACGCCGAGTTGGATTCGGCACTGAGCCGCTTGCTGGTGGTTGTGGAAAATTATCCCGACTTGAAAGCCAGCACGCAGTTTACGGCGTTGATGGACCAGTTGGAAGGCGCGGAAAACCGCATTTCCACGGTGCGCGTGGATTACAACGAGGCGGTAGCAGTATATAACAAACGGTTGCGCCGCTTCCCCACCAATCTGGTTGCGGGTATGTTCGGTTTTGAAAAGCGCGATATGTACGAAGCGCCTGCCGATGACCAGCAAACGCCCATTGTGGATTTTGATTGAGGTAACCGATGAAGTATGCCAAAACAGCCGCCGTAATTGCGGTGGTACTGTTGTTGCTTGCTCTGCCGACAGCGGCGTTGTCTCTCCCCTCACCCACCGACCGTTTTTTTGTAAACGACTTTGCGGGTGTGCTATCTTCCGAAGCGGAGAACACGATTTACGCTGCCGGCGTGCAGTTGTTTGAAAAAACGGGCGCGCAGGCGGTGGCGGTCACAGTGACGTCACTGGATAATGCCTCCATTGAGGATTACGCGCTCAACTTGGGACGCGATTGGGGCATTGGTGACGAGGAAAAGGATACCGGCGTGTTGTTGTTGCTTGCCGTGGAAGACCGTGAGGTGCGCATTGAGGTGGGCTACGGCCTGGAAGGCGCGCTGACGGATGCCAAAACCGGCATTTTGCTGGACCATTATGCGATTCCCGCTTTTGGGGAGGACGATTTTGAAACCGGTATGCGGGACACCTACCAAGCCATTGTGAACGAGGTGTATTTGGAGTTTGGTATGGAAGCCGACCCAGATTACGTGCCTGCGGACGAGTTGGAAAGCGGAAACGCCGTGTTTGAAATCGGCACGGTTGTGGTGTTAATTATCCTTCTTCTGTTGCTTTCGCGGCGGGGCGGATTTTTCCCCTTCCTCTTTTTCGGCGGACCTTCGGGCGGTTTCCGCGGTGGTTCGTCAGGCGGCTTTGGCGGCGGTGGCGGTTTCCGCGGTGGCGGCGGCAGTTTCGGCGGCGGGGGTTCCTCGCGCGGGTTTTAAGTGCTACGAAGACGCAACAAGTCTAATCTAGAGAAAAACAACCGGTGTGGCTTACACAAGCCACTCCGGTTGTTTTTGGTTTACGTTGCGTAGAAGGTAAAAAGAAAACCGCCCTTAAACGGGCGGTTTCGGAAAACAATTAGTTTTCGCCTCTCATGCTGGCAAAGCACTCGCTGCAGTATACCGGACGGTCCTCACGCGGTTTGAAAGGCACCTTTGCCTCTTTGCCGCAGTTGGCGCAGATGGCTACGTGCATTTCGCGTTCCGGTCTCGCCGCGTTTTTGCGAGCATTGCGGCACTCTTTGCAACGCTGGGGCTCGTTTACAAAGCCCTTCTCAGCGTAGAATTCTTGCTCACCGGCGGTGAACACGAATTCCGCTCCGCATTCCTTGCATACCAGAGTCTTGTCTTCGTACATGTCTTTTACCTCGCTTTAATGTTTTTTGCCCAGCGACGTAATTAAGACCGACACCTTTGCAAGCAACGCTCTTAGTTAAGCTACTCAGGCAAATTGTATTTGCACAACGGCTATGCCGTTTGTGTCCGTAAAGAAAATAGGGGCGCCAGTTTGCGGCGCAGGCGCTGAAGTGCGTTATCCACCGCTTTGCGGCTGACGGATAAGTCGGCGGCAATCTCCTCGTACGAATAGGCACCGAGGTAACGCATTAACACCTGATACTCCAGCACGGTAAGAACCGAACGGAGATGTGTGTGCAACGCTTCCAGTTCCTCCCGCTGCACCAGCAGGGCGGCCGGGTCATCCCCCGTTTCTGCAGGGAGAGACGGCTCGTCCTCCTCACACAGAGGAAGGCACGTAACGCCGGAAGCGCGGCGCACGGCCGATACCATACGATTGCGCATACAGGCGCAAGCATAGGTGCCAAACGCGGCCGTTCTGTCCGCACGGTAGGTGCGCACGGCAGAAAGCAGACCAAGCAAACCCTCTTGCGCTAAATCTTCCGCCTCCAAAGCAGAAGCATTGCCGTATTTTACAGATAAGCGGTGAAGCATTCCGGAAAAGCGGGATACCAAACGCGCAAATGCCTCCTCATCGCCGGCACACGCCAAAGCCGCCAACGAGCCATCGCTGAGCGACCCATCTGCAGGGATAACCGGCATTAAAGACAACGCGTTCACCTCACGCAAAACACCCGAAAATTGTTTATACCTTACCCAGTATATCTCGTGTTTTCAAAAAAGTCAACACTTGTTTTGAAAAAAATTATCAAAATAGTGAAAAAATTATGACAGTTGAGGAAATTTTTCACAATTTTCTACAAATCGACAAGGTTTGATTCCTTTTTTGACAAAAATTCGTGAATGGAACGCGCCGCTCTTTTTCCCGCACCCATTGCCAAAATAACGGTGGCGGCACCCGTAACGGCATCCCCGCCGGCATACACGCCTTCGCGGGTGGTGCGCAAACTGTCCTCATCCACCACCAAGCACCCGCGGCGGTTGGATTCCAGCCCCGCCGTGGTGCGCCGCAACAACGGGTTGGGCGCGTTGCCCACCGCCGCAATGACCATATCCACCGGTAAGCGGTGGTTACTCCCCGCAACCGCCTGCGGACGGCGACGGCCGGATTCATCCGGTTCGCCCAACTGCATAGACACACATTCCAGTTCGCTGACAAACCCGTCTTCCCCGCCGTGCACGGCAACCGGTGCGGTAAGAAACCGAAAAGCAACGCCCTCTTCTTTGGCGTGGTGGGTCTCCTCCGCACGGGCGGGCATTTCCTCCTCGCCGCGGCGGTACACGACGGTAACCTCCTCGGCACCCAACCGTTTGGCACAACGTGCGGCATCCATCGCCACGTTGCCGCCGCCCACCACCGCTACACGACGAGCGCGTTGCACCGGCGTGTCGTAATCGTCGCGATACGCTTTCATTAAATTGATGCGCGTTAAAAACTCGTTGGCAGATAAAACGCCCAGCAAATCCTCACCGGGAATCCCCAAAAATTGCGGCAAGCCGGCACCGCTGCCGATAAACACCGCTTCGTATCCGCGCTCGAACAACTCATCCACCGACAAAATTTGACCGATGACCATATTGGTTTGAATGTCCACACCCGCGCGGCGCAAACCGTCAATTTCCTGCTGAACAATGGCTTTGGGCAAGCGGAATTCGGGGATACCGTACATCAGCACCCCGCCGGCAGTGTGAAGCGCCTCAAACACGGTGACCTCATACCCCAAACGGTTTAAGTCGCCCGCGCAGGTGAGCCCCGCCGGACCGGAACCGATTACCGCTACGCGGTGACC
This sequence comes from Acutalibacteraceae bacterium, assembly GCA_045651085.1. Taxonomy (GTDB): domain Bacteria; phylum Bacillota; class Clostridia; order Oscillospirales; family Acutalibacteraceae; genus RGIG3009. The sequence continues at coordinate 2,979 of JAZRRV010000191.1, read as the reverse complement.
GTTGCGAGAAACAGCAGGCGCCGGTGCTGCCGTGGCGTGGTTACGGTGCCAGTCCGCGGCAAAGCGTTCCAGCCGACCGATACCCACCGGTTCACCCTTAATGCCGCGCACACAACGAGATTCGCACTGCGTTTCCTGCGGGCAAACGCGTCCGCACACGGCGGGCAACGCATTGGTTGCGTGAATAATGCCATAAGCATCCTCAAATTGCCCTTCGCGGATGGCGGCAATAAAATCGGGAATATTTACGTTAACGGGACACCCTTGCACACAGGGGCGTGTTTTACAGTTTAGGCAACGCTGTGCCTCACCCACGGCCATTTCTACCGTGTAGCCCAGTGCGACCTCGTCAAAATTAGTGGCACGAATGGACGGTTCTTGCTCCGGCATCGGCGTTTTTTGCGGTTGTTGGTTAATGCCCATTGCGTTGTTCCTCCCAAAAAGCCATTCGACAAGCGTGCTCCTGCTCCCGATACAAGTGCAGGCGTTTTGCAGAGCCCTCCCAGTCAATGGCGTGAGCATCAAATTCCGGCCCATCCACGCAGGCAAACTTGGTTTCGCCGCCTACGGTTAAGCGGCATCCGCCGCACATACCGGTGCCGTCAATCATTATCGAATTCATCGACACAATCGTTTTAATACCGTAGGGACGGGTAACCTCCGCCACGGCGCGCATCATCGGCAACGGGCCGATGGCGATAACCAAATCGTACGTTTCACCCGCTTGCAACAGTTCTTGCAATTTTGTGGTAACAAAACCCTTGTTGCCGTTGGAGCCGTCGTCTGTCATAACAAACAAACGCGTGCTCACTTCGCCCAGTTCTTGCTCCAGCATAACAATATCACGGTTGCGGAAACCCGCTATCATATCCACGTGAGCGCCCAAACGATGCAGCGCCTTGGCCTCGGGATACGCAATGGCGCAACCCACGCCGCCGCCGATAACCGCCACGCGGCGGTATCCCTCCAGTTCGGTAGCACGTCCCAGCGGCCCCACCACGTCCAGCACAGTGTCGCCTACACAAAGCGTATCCAGCAACTCGGTGGTTTTGCCCACCTTTTGGTACATAATGGTAATGGTGCCGCGCTCGGGGTTTTGGTCTGCCAACGTCAGCGGAATACGCTCCCCCGTTTCGTTCACGCGCAAAATGACAAACTGCCCCGCTTTGCCTTTGGCGGCAATGAGCGGTGCCTCAATTTCCATTAACGAGACGAACGCATTGAGCGCCCGTTTATTTACCACGATAAACATTGCATTTTCTTCCTTTACGCGTGCTTTTTTGTCCAAGTGGACGGAGAAAAAATGACCAACAGCGGATAAATTTCCAAACGGCCGAGCAACATTGCTACGCTCAATACCAGTTTGGAAAACACGGAATAGTCCGCATAACTGGAGGCGGGACCCACGCCCGCCAAACCGGGACCCACGTTGTTAAAGCAGGCAACGGCGGCGGTTAAATTGGTTTCCAAGCCAAACGGCTCCAGTGATACCATTAAAAATGTGGCGACAAGGCACAACGCATACATCGCAAAATACGCGCTGACACCGGCAAGCGTTTGGTCATCCACTTTTTTGCCTTCCAACCGCACGCCGCCCACCGAGCGCGGGTGCACCATTCGCTGAAAATCGCGGAGGACAGTTTTTACCAACATCATCACGCGGGACACCTTAAGCCCGCCCGCCGTTGAGCCGGCGCAAGCGCCGATACACATCAGTATGACCAAAATGGCTTTGGAGAACGACGGCCACAAATCAAAATTGGTGGTGGCGTAGCCGGTGGTGGTCATTATGGATGCCACTTGGAATGCTGCGTGACGCACCGCCTCCGACAATGCGGGAAACAGCGGTAAAATGTTCCACGTAATTGCCACCACTGCCACGGCGACAATGCCAAAATAACACCACATTTCGCTGCTGCGCAAAGCACTGCGGGCGCGACGCATCCACAACAGTTGATAGACGTTGAAATTAACGCCGAATATCAGCATAAAAACGGTAATGACCCATTGCGAATAAGCACTATACTCCCCCAAGCCACTGGCTGCAATGGAAAAACCACCCGTGCCCGCCGTACCAAAGGTAAGCACCGTGCTATCGAACAACGGCATACCGCCGAACAGTAAAAACACGATTTGTGTTGCCGTTAAGCAGAGATAAATAACGTACAGCGTTTTCGCCGTTTGACTGAGGCGCGGTACCAACTTGCCAATGCTGGGTCCCGGCATTTCCGCCCGCAAAATGTGAATGGAACGGCCGGATTCTGCGGGTAAAATCGCCATCATAAACACAATGATACCCATACCGCCAATCCAGTGCGTAAAACTGCGCCAAAAAAGCAAACCGCGGCTGAGCACCGATGGGTCCGGCAAAATGGAAGCGCCGGTGGTGGTGAACCCGCTGACGGTTTCAAACACCGCGTCCACGTACGACGGGATTTGACCGCTGATAAAGAACGGCAAGGCGCCGATAAGCGACAGTGCCACCCACGACAACGCCACACTGACCAAACCGCCGCGCGCAAAAATTAAACGGTCGCCACGGCGATTGATAAACGTGAGGAGCGAGCCAAGCAGCAACGCCACCAGTGCCGTGACGGCAAACGCCCCCGTGCAGGATTCACGGTAATATAACGATACCAAAAGCGGCAACAGCAGCAGTGCCGCTTCCAGTTGAATGATTCGCCCGACGGTGTGGAATACCACGCGACGATTCATAGCGGTCACTCCTTACTTTTGCAGAATATCCGATAAATCTTGCAGTTTGCTGTTCCCCGCCACCACAATCACGCGGTCGCCGGTAAGAATGACATCCTCACCGCTGGGAATCAGTGTTTTGCGGTTACGGATAATGCCCGCCACCAAAATGTTGGGTTTCAAACGCAGGTCTTTCAGCGGTACGTTCACGGCGCTGAATTCCCCACTCACGCCGAATTCCAACGCTTCGGCTTTGTCATCCATAATTCGATACAAAGTTTCAAT
>JAZRRV010000190.1:0-3008 GCA_045651085.1 Acutalibacteraceae bacterium | reverse complement strand
CCGGCGTTGGTATGATGGATTGCAAAAAGGCATTGACCGAGACGGATGGCGATATGCACAAGGCCATTGACATTCTGCGCGAAAAGGGCTTGGCCAAGCAGGCGAAAAAGGCCTCTCGCGTGGCGGCCGAAGGCGTGGCGTTTGCCACGGTGGACAGCGCCAAAAAAGTGGGCGTGTTGGTGGAAGTTAACTCCGAGACGGACTTTGCCGCTAAGAGCGACAAGTTTATGGAATTTGTCAACACGGTTGCCCAGGTGATTATTGACCAAAACCCTGCGGACGTGGACGCTCTTATGGGTATGACCACGGCGGACGGCATTACGCTGGCGGACGACCTGCGCGACAAGGTTATGGTAATTGGCGAAAACTTGAGCGTGCGCCGTTTTGTCCGTTACGAGGGCGATTGCGTTTCTTACGTACACGGCGGCGGCCGCATTGGCGTGCTGGTGAAGTTTGAGGCAGACGCTGCGGCTTCCGGTAGTGAGGCAATGGTGGAATGCGGTAAAGACGCAGCGATGCAGATTGCCGCGCTGAATCCGTTGTATCTGGACAAAACCACCGTTCCCGCCGCGGACGTTGAGCACGAAAAAGAAGTGCAGTTGGCGCTCATTAAGAACGACCCGAAAAACGCCAACAAACCCGAAAACATCTTGGAAAAGATGATTGAAGGCAAAATGAAGAAGTTTTACGAGGAAAACTGCTTGATGCAGCAGGCGTTCGTGAAAAACGGCGACCTCCGTGTGGAGCAGTACGTTGCCGAATGTGCTAAGGCCGCAGGCGGCGAAATGAAGCTTGTGCAATTCACCCGTTTTGAAAAGGGCGAAGGCATTGAAAAGCGCGAAGACGACTTTGCCGCCGAAGTGGCAGCAATGGCGAAATAAGTAAAGGTATGACAAACCGCCGGGGGATACTCCGGCGGTTTTTGCAAAAAGTCCGCTTTATTTATGTATGTAAAGGAGAATATTATGAAAACGGTATTTCGCCTCTTATCGTTTCTGTTATGTCCCTTTCTGCTGTTCGGCTGCGCTCCCGCAACACCATCGTCGGGTAAACAAGACACGCGCGTCCCGCTTTCTCCTTACGTGCATTTTTCGTTCGATGACGTTGAATATTGCTTTAACAACCTGAAAAACAACGCCTATACCTCTATCTGGGACGAACCTTTTTTGGCGTCGCTGAAAAAAGCCCACGATACCTATGGGGTGAAAATCAGTTTGTATGTTTGGAAAGACGTGCTGCACGACCAACCCACAACGTATGCGGCCGAATGGCAGGCCTGTTCCGATTGGTTGAAAATCGGTATCCATTCGGATGGGGCGGGCAACTTTGCCGATGCCGATTATGAACGCGGTAAAACAGCGTGGGAACATTTTGTTGCCGACGTATATGCTATGACAGGTACCTACGATAGTATAGACAGAATGCCGCGCCTTCACAATTTTGCGGGCAGCGCGGATGCGCTGCGCGGTATGCAGGAAGCGTCACACGGTGCCCTTGGTTTTTTGGCGGCGGATGATTCGGGTGTTTCTTATTCCTTGGGCGAGGATGCGACTCTTTGGCTGCAATTTTGTGATTACTTTACCGATGAAAACGGGATGGCTTATTTAACCACCGACGTGCGTTGCGAACGGCACAGAACGCAGGTGTTTTCCGAGGTGCTCAAAGCAAAATTTGACAGCGCGTTGGACGAAGAAACGTATATTCTGTTTACGCACGAGCCGTGGGTGTACGACGGCGTGACGGTGAATGACCGTATCAGTTGGGTGGATGATGTAGCGCGGTATTTTAACGAAAAGCAGATTCCGTTTGCTTTTCCGCAAGAGTTCATTTATCCCGCAACAGACGTATCTGAATGATAAACCAAATAAATGCCTCGGTGAACTTTCACCGAGGCATTTTTCATTTCTTATAAGAAGCAGAGCAATCGAAGTATTGTTAGTTTATAACCCTTGTTCACGCTTCCACTCCAGATAACTGTCGTAATCGGTTGTTTTATCCAAAATGGTACCGTCCGCCTTAAACTCAATAATACGGTTGGCAACCGTTTGAATAAACTGGTGGTCATACGAGGAGAAGAGCACGTTGCCCTTAAACTCAATCAACCCGTCGTTTACCGCCGTAATGGATTCCAAATCCAAATGGTTGGTGGGTTGGTCAAGCAACAGCACGTTTGCACCGAACATCATCATCCGCGATAACATACACCGCACTTTTTCACCGCCGGATAACACTTTTACCGGTTTTAGCACGTCGTCACCGGAAAACAGCATTTTTCCCAAAAAACTGCGCAAGTAGGTTTCGGTATTATCGCTGGCGTATTGGTTTAACCATTGAATAATGGGTAGGTCGCACCCGTCAAAGAACGAGGAATTGTCTTTGGGGAAGTACGATTGCGAGGTGGTACCGCCCCACTTAAACGAGCCGGAATCGGCGGGGATTTCCTCCATCAGCACACGGAACAACGCGGTGATGGCGAGTTCGTTTTCACCCACAAACGCAATTTTATCGCCCTTATTCACGCGGAACGACACGTTATCCAGCACTTTTACGCCGTCTTGGGTTAGGGACAAATTCTCTACCGCCAAAATTTCTTTGCCGGCTTCGCGGTCCATAGTAAAGCCAACAAACGGGTAGCGGCGGGAAGAGGCGGGCATTTCCTCCACCGAGAGTTTTTCAATCAACTTTTTGCGGGAGGTTGCTTGGCGCGATTTGGATTTGTTGGCAGAAAAGCGTTGAATAAAGTTTTGCAGTTCGCGTATTTTATCCTCGGCCTTTTTGTTCTGTTCGCGCATTAAGCGTTGCATCAGTTGGCTGGAATCGTACCAAAAATCGTAGTTGCCCACGTAAATTTTAATTTTATTGTAATCCACGTCCACAATATGGGTGCACACGTTGTTAAGGAAGTGACGGTCGTGCGATACCACAATGACGGTACCGATGTAATCCATCAAAAAATCCTCCAGCCACGCAATGGAGGCAATGTCCAAGTGGTTGGTGGGTTCGTCCAG
>JAZRRV010000189.1:0-1492 GCA_045651085.1 Acutalibacteraceae bacterium | reverse complement strand
CAAAGGGCAGGGGGCGGCATCCATTCATTTACCGTTGCCAAAATTCACGTTAATCGGCGCTACCACCCGCGCCGGTCAATTGTCGGCACCGTTGCGTGACCGTTTTGGTGTGATTTGTCGGTTGGAATTGTACAGCACCGAGGAGTTGGGTCGTATTGTGCAGCGCAGTGCGGATATTTTGGGCATTGCGTGCGATACTGACGGGGCACTGGAAGTGGCGTCGCGCTCCCGCGGGACACCGCGTATTGCCAACCGCTTGCTCAAGCGCGTGCGTGATTTTGCACAGGTGCTCAATCACGGTACTATCAATGCCGAAGTAGCGAAAATTGCTTTGGATAAATTGGAGATTGACGAACTGGGATTGGATATGGTTGACCGCCGTATGTTGTTGGCAATGATTCAGCATTACAACGGCGGGCCGGTTGGGTTGGACACGCTGGCGGCCGTTATTGGCGAAGAAGCGGTAACGATTGAAGACGTGTATGAACCGTATTTGATGCAGATTGGTTTTATTAATCGCACACCGCGCGGGCGTGTGGTATTACCCGCCGCGTATGCCCATTTGGGCTTGGAACATCAGATGACTTTTTGAGGTGCCTACGTATGAGAACGGCTAAACATTGGGAGGATTACGAACTGCTGGACGCGACCGGTGGTGAACGGCTGGAACGATGGGGCGATTGTGTTCTTATTCGCCCTGACCCGCAAGTGTTGTGGGATACCGGTCGTCGTCATCCGTTGTGGAAAAAAGCACAGGCACGGTATCACCGCTCTGCCACCGGCGGCGGGCATTGGGAAACCTACCGCGCATTGCCGGACGTGTGGGAAATTGGGTATCATAGCCCTGCCATTCCCAGTAAATTGCTGTTTCGGTTAAAGCCAATGGGTTTTAAGCACACGGGCTTGTTTCCGGAACAAGCGGTGAATTGGGATGCTATGGCACACCTCATTCGTGAGGCGAACCGCCCCATTCGGGTGCTGAATTTGTTTGGATATACCGGTGGTGCCACGTTGGCGTGTGTAGCGGCGGGTGCCCACGTAACCCACGTGGATGCTTCCAAGGGAATGGTAGCGTGGGGGCGCGAGAATGCCGTTTCCTCCGCATTAGCCGACCGCCCGATGCGTTGGTTGGTCGACGATTGCACAAAGTTCGTTCAGCGCGAACAACGCCGTGGGAACACCTACGATGCGATTTTAATGGACCCGCCATCGTACGGTCGCGGGCCGAACGGGGAAACGTGGAAATTGGAAGAACAGATTGACGGATTGGTAGCGGAATGTGCCAAATTATTGTCGGATACCCCGTTGTTTTTCCTCATTAATTCGTACACTACCGGCTTGTCACCGTCGGTGATGCAGTATATGTTGGCATCGCGGCTTACTCCCCGTTACGGCGGGGTCACGGCGGCGGACGAAATTGGTTTGCCGGTGACGCAAAGCGGGTTGGTGTTGCCGTGCGGTGCCAGCGCGTGGTGGACAGCGGAGGATACGC
>JAZRRV010000188.1:0-7298 GCA_045651085.1 Acutalibacteraceae bacterium | reverse complement strand
TCGTCCATCATAATAATGCCGTCACCGGAATAATACGGCGCAATCCAACCCTCTTCGTTAATCATTTTGTCAAACACTTGGTCCATTACGTACTGATGCAACAAGGGCTTTTGTTTTTGCAATTCAGCATACGCCTCACGCCAAGCCGCGGGGTCGGTGGTATTCATAGAATACCCACACTTGTGTAGCGCAATACCAAAGGCATCGCGCTGGTTATCGAACATAAAAATGCGGCCTTTGTATTTTTCGTTCCACAATAAATCCCAACCTTGGGCAAGGTCTGCTTCATCTACATACTTGGTATTGTAAAAAATGCCCACCGTGCCCCAGGTGAACGGTACCGAATATTCGTTGTTCGGGTCGTACTCCAAGTTTTTATAGGCATCGCCAATGAATTGATAATTCGGGATATTATCAAAATTAAGTTTGGCAAGCATCCCTTCTTGAATCAGTTTCCCCACCATATAATCCGAGGGAACAATAATATCATACGACGCAGCGCCCGAAGACAATACGGCATACATACTCTCATTATCGGTGAAGTTTTTATAATTAACACGAATACCGGTTTCTTCGGTAAACAAATCGTTCACCGTTGGGTCAATGTATTCGCCCCAGTTGTACACATTCAGCGTAACCGATGACCGGACCTCGCTCTCTGCGGCAGAGACGGGCAATGCACACAAACCTACCAACAAAACCAGTAATACACCAATGTATTTTTTCAACCCTTTACCCTCCATCCTGTTACATTAGGTGGGACGGCGCTTGTTTTTGGGCGTTGAACGAATTTGAAGTACGTTGACCAACACAAGCAGAATAAACACCCCGCCGAACATCAGCGTAGACAACGCGTTGATTTCCGGTGTGACGCGACGCTTTACCATCGCATAAATGGTAACCGACAAGTTTTGCGCAGAGGCACCGGAGGTGAACAAGCTAATTACAAAATCATCCAACGACATGGTAAACGCCATCAATGCACCGGTGAGTACGCCCGGCATAATCTGCGGCATAACGGCACGCACAAACGCCGTAAACGGACGACACCCAAGGTCCACCGCCGCTTCGTACAAATGCGGGTCCAGTTGCCGCAATTTGGGCATTACCTGCAGCACAACGTACGGAATACAAAACATAATGTGCGACAGTAACAGCGGCACATACCCCGGTTGCAAAATACCCGTTGTTTGGTAAATAAACACAAATAACAACATGAGGGCGATACCGGTGACAATCTCCGGGTTTACCATAGGCAAATTGTTCAACGCCAGCAACACACGGCGCAAGCGGGCGTTAACACTGCGAATACCGATGGCCGCCGCCGTACCGATAATAGTAGATACTACCGTAGCAATTAAAGCAATCGATAGCGTTACCCACAAAGCGGATAAAATCTCGTCGTTCTGAAACAGCGCTTCGTACCAGCGCAGGGAAAAGCCGTTCCACACCACACGGCTTTTGGAATCGTTAAACGAAAAAATAACAAGTACCACAATCGGCGCATAAAGGAACGTGAAGATAAGGCCGTTATAAATGCGAGAAAGTGTTTTCATACGGCATCCTCCTCCCCGCTCTTATCCACCATACCGGTAATGGCCATACACACCAAAATAAGCACCATCAGCACCAGCGAAAGCGTAGCGCCCACGTGGTAGTCTGCGCCCTGGCCGATAAACATTGTTTCAATGGTATCACCAATCATCAGCGTTTTACTGCCGCCGAGCAGTTTGGTAATAACAAACGTACTCACCGCCGGCACAAACACCATGGTAATGCCGCTGAGCATCCCAGGCACGGACAACGGGAATACCACACGCCCAAACACCTGAAACACATTGGAACCTAAGTCTTGAGCGGCTTCAATTACGCTGTTATCAATTTTCACCATCACGGAATACAACGGCAATACCATAAAGGGCAAAAAGTTGTAAACCATACCCAGCACCACGGCGCCGTTGGTGTTAATAAGCGCCAGCGATTGCCCCTCTGCCAACAAACCGATGGCGCGTAGCAGTTGGTTAATAAAGCCGTTGTTTTCCAACAGCGACATCCACGCATAAGTACGCAACAAAAAGTTCATCCACATAGGTAACATAATAATCATTACCATGGTTTGTTGCACACGGCCTTGCGCGCGGGAAATGGTAAACGCCAACGGAAACGCCAGCACCAAACAAATCACGGTAGCAATCGCACCGAGAAAAATAGACAAGCCAAACGTACCGGCATATTCCACAATGGAAGAGAGGTTAGCAAACGTAAACTGCCCATTGGCATCGGTAAAGGCAAACCACAACACAATACCCAACGGAATTACGGTAAAAAGCACCATCCACAATGCAAACGGCGCTGCAGCAGCTTTGGAACGAATCATCCCTCTACCTCCGCCGAATCGTCAGTCAGGTCAATTTCCGGATTCGCCATTTCCTCAAACTCATCGGAATACGAACTGTAATCACCAAACTGGTTGGAATACTCCGATTTTTTCATAATATGGATATCTTCCGGATTCAGTACAATGCCAATCACCGAATCCACAGGATAATAGTCCGTGGTTTGAATCATCCACTTAAAGCCCTTGAAATCCACAATCGTTTCAAAATGAACGCCTTTGAACGTTACTGCGGTTACCGTACCCGTGAGATGCCCTTGGTTGTCGGGAACAATATCAATATCCTCCGGACGGATAACCACATCCACCGGTTCATCCTTTTCAAAACCGGCATCTAAACACGGGAATTTACGCCCAAAGAATTCCACCAGATAATCCTCGTGCATAATACCGTCTAAAATATTACTTTCCCCAATAAAATCCGCAACAAAAGCGTTTTGTGGCTCATTATAAATATCCTGCGGTGTGCCGATTTGCTGAATACGACCGGCATCCATTACCACAACCGTGTCAGACATCGACAACGCTTCTTCTTGGTCGTGCGTAACGTAAATAAAGGTAATGCCCAAGCTCTTTTGAATGTTCTTTAATTCCGCCTGCATATCTTTACGCAATTTTAAGTCCAACGCCGCCAGCGGCTCATCCAACAACAGCACACGCGGATTGTTGGCCAAAGCACGTGCAATGGCAACCCGTTGTTGCTGACCGCCGGATAACGTGTCCACCCGTCGCTCGTTAAAGCCAACCAGGTTGACCAACTTGAGCATACGGTTAACGGTTTCGGCAATCTCGCCCTTTTTCTTGCCTTGCACACGCATACCAAACGCCACGTTTTCCTCCACATTTAAGTGCGGGAACAACGCGTAACGCTGAAAAATAGTGTTCACAGGGCGTTTGTACGGCGGCAAATTGGTGATTTCCTTACCATCAAAAAAAACACTGCCGCTATCCGGATTGACGAAGCCGCCGATAATGCGCAGCGTGGTGGTTTTGCCGCAGCCGGACGGACCCAGCAGCGTGACAAATTCACCGTCGGAGATGTTGAGGTCTAACCCGCTCAACACCTGCTCCCCGTCAAAGGAAACGGTAATGTCCTTTAATTTAATGATTTCTTTTGTTGTTTGCATAATAGCATCCCCCTTTGCGGTGTATATACGGCGCGTGCCGTATACAATAGTTTCCCCGCGTGTGCCCCCGGCCACCACGGAGAGAAACCGTGATACTTTGAGCAGCGCCCTCCGCAAAGGGTTTTTCACAGCCGTCTGTTCTATACGCGACTGGGGCGCTGCCTCATATCACCTCAAAAAATAATAGATGCGTGTTCCCCATACTTTATATATAAGAAACAACAGAACTCACTATAGCGGTTTTATGCGAAAAAGTCAAGGTATTTTCTGAAATTTCAGAAAATACCTTGATTTTTGTTAGGTTACTTGTAAAATTACCAAAAATCCCCTGTTATGCTTTGTTTTTCGGCAGTTTCCTCACTGGCCTTTAATCCCCCGCCAGTATTCCGCAAACGCTTGTTCCGACTTGTTATCCCCCGGTTGGTAATACACACGGTCTTTTACGTCATCCGGCAAATATTGTTGTGCCACCCAATGATGCGGATACTGGTGCGGGTACTTATAAAACTGTCCTTTTACCGCGGCATCTGCACCGTCATAGTGTTTATTTTGTAATTGCCGCGGAATGGCACCAATATGCCCCGCCTCAACGTCTGTCATCCCCGCGGCGCTGGCATCGTGCCCACTGGCAGATTTAGGTGCGGTGGCCACCAAAATAACGGCATCCGCCAACGGAATACGTGCTTCCGGCAAGCCCACCTGCAAAGCACTGTCAACTGCTGCTTTTACAATGGGAAGAATCATAGGATATGCCAAGCCAACATCCTCTGCGGCACACACCAACAGACGGCGGCAGACCGAAGGCAAATCCCCCGCAGCCAATAATCGCGCCAAATAGTATACCGCTGCATCGGGGTCAGAACCGCGCATGGATTTTTGAAATGCCGAGAGTAAATCGTAGTGCTCATCCCCGTCGCGGTCATACCGCATCGCGCTTTTTTGGGACAATTCCGCCGCCGTTTCGCACCGCACGTACAGGTTGCCGTGTTCGTCGGGGCGGGTGGCAAGCACGCACAATTCTACGGCATTCAACGATTTGCGTACGTCACCGCCGCACGCCGTGGCGATACACGAAGCCACACCCTCTTCGGTAGTAATGGTTATTCCTAGTTCGTCTTGCAAAAAAGCGAACGCCCGCTCCACCGCACGTTCCACTTCTGTGGGCGGTACGGTTTTGAACTCAAACACCGTGGAGCGACTGAGAATGGCGTTATACACGTAAAAATACGGATTTTCCGTGGTGGAGGCAATGAGCGTGATATTCCCGTTTTCTATATGTTCCAGCAGGGTTTGTTGCTGCTTTTTGCTGAAATATTGAATTTCGTCCAAATACAGTAGAATGCCATTAGCGCCCGCCAGCGTATTCACTTCTTCCACCACGGCACGAATATCGGCGGTGGATGCCGTAGTACCGTTTAAGTGGTGCAACCGCATAGAAGTGCGCGCCGCAATAATGCTTGCCAACGTGGTTTTCCCCACGCCGGAAGGACCGTAAAAAATTAAATTGGGAATGTTGCCCGATTCAATAATCGTCCGCAACGCTTTTCCCGGCGCCAGCAAATGTTGCTGTCCCACCATATCGTCCAACACTTCCGGACGCATTCGGTCCGCCAAGGGTGCCATAGCACTTCACCGCCTCACAGGTTTATACCTCTATCATACGCTATTTTGAAGTATTATGCAAGGATTTGTCGCAATTTTCCGCATTGACACCCTTTTTGTGTCGTGGTACACTTTTATGTAAGAGGAGTGATACTGTTGACAAAAAAAGAACTCACCCTACTTGCCGTAAAACGGTTAACCGAGCGTTACCCGCAGGCGCAATGTTCGCTTACCGCTGCAGATGCCTTTCAGTTGCTCGTTGCCACGCGATTATCCGCCCAATGCACCGACGCGCGTGTTAACTTGGTTACACCGGCCTTGTTTGAGCGCTTCCCTACCGTGGAGGCGATGGCAGGCGCTACGCCGGAGGAAATTGAACCGTATATCCGCTCTTGCGGGTTATATAAAACAAAAGCACGGGATTTGGCGGCTATGGCACGCATGTTGTGCGAGGTGCACGGCGGGCAAGTACCCAATACGATGGCGGCGCTAACCGCACTCCCCGGTGTGGGACGTAAAACCGCTAACCTTATTTGCGGCGACGTGTATGGTATGCCCGGGGCAGTGGTGGCAGACACGCACTGTATCCGTATCAGCAACCGTTTGGGCTTGGTAAAAGGTACTGACCCACGCCGTGTAGAAGACCAACTGCGCGCCCTGCTCCCGCCTGAGGAGAGCAACGATTTTTGTCATCGTTTGGTGTTGTTTGGCCGTGAGATTTGCACCGCGCGTTCTCCGCGTTGTAATGAGTGCCCGTTTAACGATTGCTGCCCTTCGAAAATGTGAGGTGTAACCGTCGATAGAGCGGCACGGCAGCAATACTCAAACCGCCCCACAGCACACTGTAAAGTAAACACACTTGCCCTCGCACGTTGCCGAACATATGGCTGTAATCCCACACGTTTAATTTCCAATGTAAGTTGAGCAAGCAACCGCTAAAAAATTCGGCGGCAGTAACGGCAGCAGAGCAAGCTAACCCAACCACCGCTTTGCCACGGTGCCATAACCGACCGCCGATGTGCCCGATAAGGTGAAAGCAGGTGCCGCCCAGCAAAAACATGGACCAATGGCTGTACCCGCGCCACACAAGTTCTATCAAATTGTAGGTAAACCCACCAATGGCAAACAAAGCAATAAACCGTTTCATACCATTCCCTCCGTTCGGTAACAGTGTTTCCGAACGAAGGAAACAGTATACAAAAATGCAGCAGGCGACTATTGCCTGCTGCATTTTTACGTATCAATCTTCCGGTTTATCTTTCCAGCCAATCGTGTGTGACAAAAGTTTATAATTATCAGCCGTCAGTTCAACAACGTAGGTGCGGTAATTGTCCTCAATACCAACGTCGTAACTTTCACCCGGTATAATCTCCATTGTGAATTGATATACGTTGTCGCGCAGTTGCTGTTTGGCAACCGGTATCATGTTGCAATATAACTCGCCAAAGTGCCATTGCAGAGTATAACAACCGGTTTCCGGGTCGTAACAGTCAATACTTTCCGGATTGGGAACGGTATTAAACCGCGCCGAAAGAAAATCATCCACAATTTTATGAGGGATAACAAAAGCCCCGTTCTGATAATATGGGTAAACCAGTTCTGACATCGTTTTCTCGTCAAAAGAAAAACAACCGCTGTAATTAAAATAAGGGAATATTTTTTCGTAGGGAATCTGCTCTCCCTCTTCAAACTCCAAATGTGCGCAATCCATCTCATAGTCCCGTGCAATTTTTAACATAAGAACTTTTGATAGCAAATACGGTTGACCTTCAACACGCAAATCGGTAGACAACGCGGGTGTGCCGTCCTCTTTTGGTGAGGCACACGAGCACAACACAAAGAGTATTACCAAAACCATCGCCAAACAAAGCCAACGTTTTTTCATAGCACATCCTCCTTCGCTTTTCTAATTTCAGTATAGCATAACATGCTTATATTGCAATTATTATTACAAAAATGTAATGAAAGATTTACCAATATTACTATAAGATGGAAAGTGAAAAGAGCCGACCCACGGTCGGCTCTTTTATCATTTCAAAATGGCTTTATGAAATACCTTTTTACCCTTGCGAATCTTAACACCCGTTTCAAGCGCTTCGGCAGTGATGGTTTCATTCGGGTCCGCAACCTTGCGCTCATCCACGCAAACACCACCCTGCTGAATCAACCGGCGC
>JAZRRV010000187.1:0-2125 GCA_045651085.1 Acutalibacteraceae bacterium | reverse complement strand
AGCGGGCGCGGGAATGGATAACGCCGCTGGTAACGGTGGCGTTGGCGGCGGTGACGTTGGCGGTGTACCCGTGGGTGGCGGAAAGGTTGAACCCCGTGGTGTATGCGCAGGTGCTTGCCGCCTCGCTGGGCAGTGCCGTGTTGCCGTTGTGCAATCGGTTTTTTGGCACACAGGTACCACCGAGTGTGAACGTGATGGTGGCGGCGCACATTGTATGCGCCAGTTTTTTGGGCAGTGCACTGGGGCTTTATCGGCTTGTTCCCGTGTGGGATTTGCTGATGCACGGCTTTTTTGGCGCCGAATGTGCCGTAATACTGTACGTGTTACTGCGGCGATACCACGCGGCGGTGGGGTACACGGTGTTGTGGTGGCTGATTGGGTTATCCGTAATGGGTTGCGCGGCGCTGTGGGAAATTTTTGAGTACGTGAGCGACCTGTTGCTGAGTGGTGACGCCCAGCGCGTGAAAGAGGCGCTCGCCGCCGGACGTTCACCCGTGGGGGACACGATGACAGATTTAATTGTCACCGTTTTTGGTATAGCAGTGGTGTGGGCGGCGTGGTTAGTGTACCGTTGGTGGCGCAAAAAAACACCCGCGCAACACGAGTAGCGTTGCGCGGGCGCTGTATGAGGTTGGGTGTATTACAGAGTAGCCGCCATAACCGCTTTAATGGTGTGTAAGCGGTTTTCCGCTTCGTCAAAGACGATGGATTGCTCGCTCTCAAACACCTCGTCGGTAACTTCCATACACGTAAGCCCGAATTTATCAAAAATCTGTTTGCCCACGGTGGTCTTCACATCGTGAAACGCGGGCAGACAGTGCATAAAGCGGCACTGTGCGCCGGCATTATCCATCAGCGCTTTGGTAACGCGGTAGGGGGAGAGTTGCTCAATGCGTTCTTGCCACACGGCGTCCGGTTCGCCCATAGATACCCACACGTCGGTATAAATCACGTCCGCGCCGCGAGTGGCTACCAGCGGGTCTTCTTCAAACTCCAACACCGCACCGGTTTGCTCGGCAATGGCGCGGCAGGTAGCAATTAGCTCTTCATTGCGAAAATACGCTTTGGGCGCACACGCCACAAAGTGCATACCCATTTTAGCGCAACCCACCATCAGCGAATTGCCCATATTGTAGCGGGCATCGCCCATATATACCAGTTTTTTGCCCGCCAGCGTGCCGCAATGTTCCTGAATGGTGAGAAAATCTGCCAAAATCTGCGTGGGGTGAAATTCGTTAGTCAACCCGTTCCACACCGGCACACCCGCGTGGGCGGCCAGTTCTTCCACAATCTCTTGCCCAAAACCGCGGTATTCCAGCCCGTCGTACATCCGACCCAACACACGCGCGGTGTCCGCAATGCTCTCCTTTTTGCCAATTTGTGAGCCCTGCGGGTCCAAATAGGTAGAGTGCATTCCTAAATCCGCCGCCGCCACCTCAAACGCACAACGGGTGCGGGTGCTGGTTTTTTCAAAAATCAAGGCAACGTTTTTGCCCTCGCATAACCGATGAGGGATACCCGCTTTCTTTTTGGCTTTCAAGTCAGCGGCAAGGTCTAACAACTCTGCCATTTCGGCGGGGGTAAAGTCCAGTAGCTTCAAAAAATTTCTGCCTTTGAGTGACATACGATTTCCTCCTTAAAAAACAGGGTTTAAGTACGGGGGGCGCAAGCGGCTTTCAAAACGGCAATCGCCTCTGCCAACACCTCTTGCGGAATGTTAAGCGCGGGCAACAACCGTACTTTATGTTTCGCGGTGAGGCAGAGCACGCCGTTTTCGCGGCACTCCGCCAGTACCTCGGCGGCGGGGCGTGTGGTTTCCACACCCAACATTAGCCCCAAACCGGTAACGGAAACCACGCCCGGTGCACCGGTGAGTTGTTCAATAATATAGGCGCTTTTGGCGCGCACTTCCGCCAGCAACGCTTCGTCAATGCGGTCAATCACGTTAATGGCGCCCGCACAACACACGGGGTTGCCGCCAAAGGTGGAGCCGTGGTCGCCGTAGCCCAGCACGGTCGCCACTTTTTCGCTCATCAGCGTAGCGCCCAACGGCAAACCGCCGCCCAAGCCCTTGGCGGTGGTAACCACGTCGGGCGTAATGTCAAACTGCTCGTACGCATACAGC
>JAZRRV010000186.1:0-7689 GCA_045651085.1 Acutalibacteraceae bacterium | reverse complement strand
AGCGCTCTATGCACGGCAACCGCCTATGGGGCCGGGGCGGTTGCCGTGCAAAAATCCGTTGCGACGCGAGGGGAATTGTGGTACACTAAAACCAGAACGTACACGGAAGTGAGGGCTCCTTATGAAAATCACGTTTTTAGGCGCGGCACACGAAGTAACGGGCAGTTGCACGTTGCTTTCGGCGGCGGGGCATCATTTGTTGGTGGACTGCGGTATGGAACAAGGGCAGGATTTGTTTGAAAATCAGGAATTGCCGGTTTCGCCGTCGCTGATAGATGCTGTTGTGGTCACCCACGCGCACATTGACCACTCCGGTATGGTGCCCATGTTGTACGCTCGTGGTTTCCGCGGACCGGTGTTCGTTACCAATGCTACCGGGCGGTTGTGCGACCTTATGTTGCGTGATTCGGCGCACATTCAGGAATTTGAAGCCGAATGGCGCAACCGCAAAGCCAAACGTGCCGGGTTGCCGTTGTACGAGCCGGTATACACGATGGAAGACGTGCAGGGTGTGATGCAGCAGTTTGTTCTGTGCGATTACGAAACCGAGGTGGCGGTGCTGGACGGTATAACCGCTCGCTTTACGGATGCGGGACATTTGTTGGGGTCTTCCTCCGTAACACTGACCGTTACCGAAAACGGCGAAACGCGGCGTATTGTGTTTTCCGGCGACATCGGTAACATAAACAAACCAATACTGCGTGACCCACAATACTTATCCACGGCGGATTACGTGGTAATGGAATCTACTTACGGTGACCGCAGCCATAGCAGTGAAAAACCGGATTACGTGCGGCAGTTGGCAGATATTATTCAACGCACGTTTGACCGCGGCGGTAATGTGGTTATCCCCGCGTTTGCGGTGGGGCGTACACAGGAATTGTTGTATTTTATTCGCCAAATAAAGCAACAAAACTTGGTGACCGGTCACGGCGCGTTCCCCGTGGTGATAGATAGCCCGCTGGCGATTGAAGCCACCAAAATTTTCGGAACAGATGCAGCGGAGTGTTACGATGCCGAAACGCTGGCATTGGTGCGCAGCGGGGTGAACCCCATTGATTTTGAGGGGTTGCAGGTTTCGGTTACGGCGGACGATTCGCGCTTGATTAACGCGGACAAAAAGAGTAAAGTGATTATTTCGGCCAGCGGTATGTGCGAAGCAGGGCGGATTCGGCATCACTTAAAGCATAACCTGTGGCGGGCAGAAAGTACCATTCTGTTTGTGGGGTACCAATCGGTGAATACGGTGGGATGGTTGCTGTTGCAAGGGGCGTCTGAGGTAAAACTGTTTGGCGAAACCATTGAAGTGAACGCCGAGATTGCTCAAATGCACAGCGTAAGCGGCCATGCGGACGACCACGGATTGTTGCGGTGGGCGGCGGCGTTTGACCCTAAGCCACGCCGCATTTTCGTAAATCACGGCGACGAGGGTGCGTGCGAGACGATGGCCGGGCGGTTGTGTACCGAGCAAGGGCAGCAGGCGGTAGCACCGTACAGCGGTGATGCGTGGGATTTGTTGACCGATACGCAGGTGGAACATGGCAGCCGCCGTCGCCTGGTACAAAAAAGCCGTCGCTCCGGAGGTGCTCAGCGGGGCACCACCGTGTATGAACGGTTGGTGGCTGCCGGCGCACAGTTGCAACGGCTAATAGAGGGATTTAATGGGCGCGCCAATAAAGATATTGCCAAACTAACGGCGCAGATTAAAACTCTGTGCGAAAAATGGGAACGGTAATACGGCCTAAACACACCTCGCCGCGCATATATTGCGGTGAGGTGTTTTGTTATGACGATTTACGTGGTACAAGCGGGGGATACGCTATCTTCGGTGGCGCGGCAATTCGGTGTTTCGGTACAGCGCATAGCCGCCGATAACGGGTTGAACGTGGATGCGCCGCTTATCGTGGGGCAAGCATTGATAATTTTGCCGGAACCGCTGACCTATACGGTGCAGGAGGGAGATACGCTGACGGCGATAGCGGCGCGCTACGGCGAGGATGTGGATTCGTTGCTTTACCAAAACCCGCAACTTAACAATCCGGAATCGCTGGTACCGGGGCAATCCATTACCATTCGCGGCGGCACGCCCAAACTGGGCACACTGGCGGTGAACGGCTATGTGTACGATACGGTGGATTTGGGGGTGTTGCGGCGTACCTTGCCCGATTTGACTTATGTGACCATTTTTGGGTATGGCATTACGCCGGAGGGCGGGTTGATACCTTCCAATGACAGCGAAATTTTACAAGCGGCACAAGAATACGGCGTGGCGGCACTGATGCTGCTGACCGCCTTGGACGGGGAGGGCGGATTTAGCAGTGAAAACGCCGCCGCGATGCTCAGCGACCCACAGGCGCGTGCGCGATTGGTGGATAACATTGACCGCGCCGTGGCAGAAAAGGGGTACAGCGGGGTGGATGTGGACTTTGAATTTATCCCGCCGGCAAACACAGACGATTACGTGGCGTTTGTTACCGAACTGGCGGCGCGGCTGCGCCCGCAGGGGAAACTAACGTTTGTGGCGTTGGCACCCAAAACCTCCGATGCTCAGCGTGGGTTGTTGTATGAAGCACACGACTATGCGCGGTTGGGGGCGGCGGCAGACGGGGTGTTGTTAATGACGTACGAGTGGGGGTACGCTTTTAGTGAACCGATGGCGATTGCCCCCATTAACAAAGTGCAAGAAGTGGTACAGTATGGGTTAAGCCGTATTCCTGCTTATAAAATTTTTATGGGTATTCCCAATTATGCGTACGACTGGGCGCTGCCGCGGCGCGAAGGAGAGCGGGCACGCACCATCTCTAACGAGACGGCGCTGGCTCTGGCGCGCAACAATCAAGCGGAAATTCAGTTTGACACGGTAGCCCAATCGCCGTATTTTCGTTACACCGATACTACGGGGCGTGCGCACGAAGTTTGGTTTGAGGATGCACGCAGCTTGGATGCCAAATTGCGGCTTATTGGCGGGGAATCGTTGTTTGGCGCGGGCGTGTGGAACGCTATGAGTTACTACCCGCCGTTGTGGACATTGGTGCGCACATTGTTTACGGTGCGAAAAGTGATATAACGCGCCCACCGCCCCGCGAGGGGTTGACAAATGGGCGGCGGCGTAGTATACTTAACGCTGTCAACGAAATTGAATAGGTCCTTATCAAGAGCGGTGGAGGGAACAGGCCCTGTGAAGCCCGGCAACCTGCGAACAGCGCAAGGTGCCAAATCCTGCGGTTTATGTGACCGACAGATGAGGTGGATGCACGCCCCGACTTCTGTGTCGGGGCGTTTTTTGACGAAAAAAGGAGGACGTTTTTATGGCTCGACATTTTTTTACATCCGAATCCGTAACCGAGGGGCATCCCGATAAGGTGTGCGACCAAATTTCCGATGCGGTGTTGGACGAAATTTTAGCCGCCGACCCGCAAGCGCACGTTGCTTGCGAAACGGTGGCAACCACCGGTATGGTGCTGGTCATGGGCGAGATTTCCACCACCGCCAACGTGGACATTCCCGCCGTTGCCCGCCGCGTAATTTGCGATATCGGCTACAACGGTGCGGCTGCCGGTTTTGACGGAAACACCTGTGCGGTGATGACCATGCTGGACAAGCAATCGCCCGATATTGCGATGGGCGTGAATGAGGCGCTGGAAGTGCGCGGAATGGCCGGGGGCGACGCGTATGATTGCATTGGCGCGGGCGACCAAGGGCTGATGTTTGGGTATGCGTGTAACGAAACGCCGGAATTGATGCCGCTGCCTATTTCGCTGGCACACAAATTGGCGGCACGGTTAACGGCACTGCGCAAGGAGAATATTCTTCCGTATTTGCGCCCCGACGGAAAAACCCAAGTTACCGTGGAATATGAGGATAATACGCCGGTGCGTGTGGAGGCGATAGTCGTTTCCACCCAGCACGACGAAGCGGTCTCGCTGGACACCATTCGCAAAGACATTACCGAGCAGTTAATTCGTCCGCTTGTGCCGGCGGCGTTGTTGGATGAGAATACCAAAATTTTTGTCAACCCCACCGGACGGTTTGTGGTGGGTGGCCCGCAGGGCGACAGCGGGTTGACCGGCCGCAAAATCATTGTGGATACCTATGGCGGCTATGCCTGCCACGGCGGCGGTGCGTTTTCAGGGAAAGACCCCACCAAGGTAGACCGTTCTGCTACGTATATGGCGCGGTATGCGGCAAAAAACGTAGTAGCGGCAGGGTTGGCGGAACGCTGTGAAGTACAGTTGGCGTACGCCATTGGCGTGGCACGTCCCGTTTCGGTACGGGTAGATACGCACGGCACCGGTACGGTAGCGGACGAGGTGTTAGCGGAGGCGGTAGCAAAGGTATTCGATTTCCGTCCGGCGGCAATTATCGATACGCTGGGGTTGCGCCGTCCGCAATACCGCGCGCTGGCGGCGTACGGACACGTTGGGCGCGAAGAATTGAACGTAGCGTGGGAAAAAACCGACCGTACCGAAGCGCTCAAAGCGGCACTGAAAAACGCGTAACGGCGGGCACAGAAAATCGTTGACAATCGGCGAAAAAAATGGGATAATAAAGTATATGAGAATTATCACAGGAACGGCGAAAGGGTGTCGGCTGGAAACGCTCACCGGGCAGGAAACACGGCCCACGGCAGAGCGGGTAAAGGAAGGGCTCTTTTCTGCCATCGGTTTTGAAATTGAGGGGCGGCGCGTGCTGGATTTGTTTGCCGGCTCCGGTCAAATGGGGTTGGAAGCGCTCAGCCGCGGGGCGGCGTCTTGCGTGTTTGTGGACAATAACCGTGAAGCGGTGCAGGTGGTGCGGCGCAATATGGCCGCCGCGCGCCTTGCCGACAATGCCGTGGTGTTATGCCGCGAGGCATTGGGGTTTTTGGCACAAAATACTGAGCGGTTTGGTTTGGTGTTTTTGGACCCGCCGTACGCTGCGGGGTTGTTGGCTCCGTGTTTGGAGGCGTTGTCCGGCGCGGTAACCTCCGGCGGCGCGGTATTGTGCGAAAGCGACCGCGAAACCGTCTTACCGGAGCAAGTCGGTAATCTATGTTTGGAACGGACATACCGTTACGGTCGGGTGGTTATCCGCCTGTATCGTTGCAAATGAGGAATGGTTATGAAATTGGCAATTTGTCCGGGCAGTTTTGACCCGGTCACCAACGGGCATTTGAACATCATCACCCGCGCGGCGGAGATGTTTGACCGTGTGGTGGTAGTGGTAATGGCAAACCAAAACAAAACACCGTTGTTTTCGGTAGAAGAACGTGTGGATTTGTTGCGCCGCAGTACCGAAGGCATCCCCAACGTTGAGGTGGATGCTTACGGCGGGCTGTTGGCGGAATACGCGCGTGAGCGGCAGGCAAACGTGATTGTTAAAGGGTTGCGTGCGTTGTCGGATTTTGAATATGAGTTTCAAATGGCACTTACCAACCGCAAACTCAACCCGGCGGTGGAAACGGTGTTTCTTACCACGGCGGCGGAGCATATGTACCTCTCCTCCAGTTTGGTTAAGCAGGTAGCGGGTCTCGGCGGCAATATCGACGAGTTCGTACCGGCGTGCATTATTCGCGATGTCTTACAAAAATACGGAAGGAACGAAGAAAAATGAGCATTGAAAACATACTGGACCAAATCGACGAAATGATTGACAAAGCGTGGGGCATGCCGTTGTCCGGCGGCAAGTGCCTGATTGAGGCGGACCGCCTGCGCGATATGTTGGACGACATCCGCGGCAATATGCCCAGCGAAATTCGCCAAGCAAAATCCATTGTTTCCGACCGTGCGGACATTATTTCCACGGCAAAAGCGGAGGCAGAGGACATTGTGCGTGCCGCTGAGGAGCGTGCGCGTGCGCTGGTAATGCAGGAAGAAGTTGTGAAGCAAGCGCAGCAAAAAGCCAATGAGATTTTATTGCAGACCCAGCAGAAATGCCGTGAGATGCGCAAGGGCACGCAGGATTTTGCGGAAGATTTGCTCAAACGCACGGAGGAAACGTTGACCAAGCAGGTTTCGGAAGTGCACCAAGCACGTCAAATGCTGCGTAAACCCGTTACAAAAGACGAATAAAGTCGGCAAAAAGGGGAAAACGGGGTTTTCTCCTTTTTTGTGTCGCCGCGGGCGAAAAATGGGAAAAAACGGAACGAAATATGCTTGCGTTTCTGTAAAAAGCGAGATATAATAAGAAAAGTATAAACCCGAAAGGAGTACAACTATGAACTATTCCCATGAAGTCGAACAAATGTGTATCGTGAAAAAAGGGCCGCACCACGGTCCCGCGCCCATTCCGGAAGAGGGCCGTTGGGTAAAAGCCACGCAGATTACGGACATTTCCGGTTTGTCCCACGGTGTGGGTTGGTGCGCACCGCAGCAGGGTGCTTGCAAACTCACGTTGAACATTAAAGAGGGTGTTGTGGAAGAGGCGTTGGTAGAGACCATCGGTTGCTCCGGTATGACTCACTCTGCCGCTATGGCTGCGGAAATTCTTCCCGGCAAAACGCTGCTGGAATGCCTGAACACCGACCTGGTGTGTGATGCTATCAACGTTGCCATGCGCGAGATTTTCCTTCAGTTGGTTTACGGCCGTACGCAGTCTGCGTTTTCGGAGGATGGTTTGTCCATCGGTGCCGGTTTGGAAGATTTGGGCAAAGGTCTGCGCTCGCAGGTGGGCACAATGTACTCCACCAAAGTGAAGGGCGTTCGCTATTTGGAAATGGCGGAAGGTTACGTCACCAAAATTGCACTGGACGAGGACGGCGAGGTTATCGGCTACCAGTTCGTGCGGTTGGGCAAAATGTTGGAAGACATTCGCCACGGTATGCAGCCCAACGAGGCGTATGAAAAGAACATCGGTCAGTACGGTCGCTTTGATTCTGCGGCGAAGTACATTGACCCGCGTGAAGAATAAGAGGAGGCGGCAGATATGGCGAACGATGTAAAATTTGAAGGCAAGGACAGACGTCTTGCGAAAATCGAGGAATTTCTTAAGGCCAACGGCCTTGGTTCTATGGAAGAGTGCCGCACCCTGTGCGAAAGCAAAGGCGTGGACGTAAACGCGATTGTTAAAGGCGTGCAACCCATTGCGTTTGAAAACGCGGTGTGGGCGTACACGCTGGGCGTGGCGTTGGCTCTCAAACGTGGCATAAAAGATGCGGCGGAAGCATCTGCCGTTATCGGTGAGGGCTTGCAGGCGTTTTGCGTACCCGGTTCGGTTGCGGAGCAACGCAAAGTGGGCTTGGGCCACGGTAACTTGGGCAAAATGCTGTTGTCGGAGGAGACTACGTGCTTTGCGTTCCTCGCGGGTCACGAGTCGTTTGCGGCGGCGGAAGGTGCCATTGGCATTGCCCGTACCGCCAACAAAGTGCGTAAAGTTCCGTTGCGCGTTATCTTGAACGGTTTGGGTAAGGATGCGGCGTATATCATCAGCCGCATTAACGGCTTCACTTATGTGGAGACAGAGTACGACTTCCACCCCGACTCGCTGAGAGTTGTGCGCGAAAAGGCGTTCACCGACGGCGAGCGTGCGAAGGTGCGTTGCTACGGCGCCAACGACGTGTTGGAAGGCGTGGCCATTATGCAAAAAGAGAGCGTGGAAGTGTCCATTACCGGCAACTCCACCAACCCCACCCGCTTCCAGCACTTGGTGGCCGGCACGTACAAAAAGTGGGCGATTGAGAACGGTAAAAAATACTTCTCGGTAGCTTCCGGC
>JAZRRV010000185.1:0-3089 GCA_045651085.1 Acutalibacteraceae bacterium | reverse complement strand
CCGGGAACGCCACCGCATACGGCCGCCCTAACAAGCCGGCCGCCACCTCCGGCTCGCCTGCCTCTAACGCACGGCGAACGGCGGTGGAACTTACGGGTTCGCCTTCCCGCTCCACGGCAGGGACAATGCGTACCTCTATGCCGAGCGGCGCGCACAAACTTTGTAAATCCACCGCAGTATGCGTGCCGCCTTTGCCAAAGCGAAAATTGTACCCGCAGCACACCACCGTGGCGTGCAACGCACCGTGCAAAACCTCCCGCACAAATGCTTCTGCCGATAAATTACGTACCGTGTCAAACGGCACTTGTAACCATTCGTCCACGCCCAGCGTTTGCGCCACCGCTTGCTCTTGCTCCGGTGTGAGCAACCGCCCGCCGGATTTGGGTACGCCCGCCAACGAAACCACCGTGACCGTGGGGAACGGTATGCCGGCGTGGGAAGAGACGACGTTGCGCGCGGCGGCAATCACCGCCCGATGACCTAAGTGTATTCCGTCAAACACGCCGAGTGCCACCGAACGCGGCACTTCGGGTAATGCTTCGCCCGGTGCCCAAGCACGATATTCCATCGCTCTCCCCCCTTTTTGCTTTTTGGTCAGTATAGCATAATTATTAAAAAAACAAAAGTGTTTTGCGAAAAGACACAAAAAAAACACAAAACTTTTTTATAATAGGTGACGTAGGAAAGGGTGTGTTAACTATGATTGAAGTCCGGAATCTAACCAAACGGTACGGTTCGCACTGTGCGGTGAACGATATCAGTTTTCGGGTAGAAGAAGGCGAAATTCTTGGCTTTTTGGGGCCAAACGGCGCCGGAAAATCCACCACGATGAACATTTTGACCGGCTATCTCTCTGCCACGGAAGGGCAAGTACTCATTAACGGGCACGACGTGTTGGAGGAGCCCAACGAAGCGAAATCCAGCATTGGGTATTTACCGGAACAACCCCCGCTGTATTTGGATATGACGGTGCGGGAATACCTGAATTTTATTTTTGACCTGAAAAAGTGCAAATACAACCGTCAAAAACACATTGCGGAAATTTGCCGTTTAATGCACATTGAAGACGTGTACGGGCGGCTTATTAAGAACCTGTCCAAGGGTTATCGCCAGCGCGTGGGGTTTGCGCAAGCGCTTGTGGGCAATCCGCCGGTTCTTATTTTGGACGAACCCACCGTGGGTTTGGACCCGAAACAGATTATTGAAATTCGCACGTTAATTAAAAATTTGGGCAAGCACCATACGGTTATTTTGTCTTCGCACATTTTGTCGGAAATTGAGGCCGTGTGTGACCGCATTGTCATTATTAACAACGGCACCATTGTGGCGGATGCCGCCGCCGATAATTTGGCGGCGCAGTTCTCTGCCGACCGCCGCACGCTGGTGCGGGTGGCAGGTGATGAACAACGGGTTTACGCCACGTTGTCCCACGTGGCGGGAGTGGCCTCGGTTACCACCTGCGGCGAGCGCGAGCCGAATGTGTTTGAGTATGCGCTGGAGCCGGACGAAGGCGCTGATTTTCGGCGTGCACTGTTCACCGCACTGGCTAAAGAGGGCTTCCCGTTGTTGGGGTTAAAATCTATGGAAATGACGTTGGAGGACGTGTTTATCTCGCTGACACGGGAGCAACTGCCGGAATCCAACCGTAAAGGAGGCAACCGAAAATGAGTGCGGTTTTCAAACGCGAATTCAAAACCTATTTTACCTCCCCCATTGGCTACTGTGTGTTGGCGATTATGTTTGGGTTGACCGGTTTTTCGTTTGACTCGTACAACATCACCTATCTGTCGCCCGACTTGTCGCCCATGTTCCAAAACTTGCAAGTCTATTTGATGATACTGGTTCTGCCCATTTTGACAATGCGGTTAATGAGCGACGACAAGCGCCAAAAAACCGACCAAGTATTGTTTACCGCGCCGGTGTCCCTTACGGGCATTGTGCTGGGTAAATATTTTGCGGCACTGCTTCTGTTTGCCATCGGCTGCTCGATGACGTTGGTGTGCGCCGTGATTATTGCGATGCACACTACACCCGACTGGATGGTGATTTTCGGCAACTACGTAGGGTTATTGCTGCTGGGCGGAATGATTATTACGCTGGGGTTGTTGATTTCCTGTTTAACGGAAAGCCAGTTTATTGCCGCGTTGGGCACGTTTTTGGCCTCGCTGCTACTCTTAATGCTGGATAACGTTAAGTACATGTTTTCCGGCAGCGAATGGATTGCCGCCGCGGTGGATTTTCTTTCGGTTAATCAACGCTATTCCGGATTTACCGCCGGCACACTACAGTACGATGATATTATCTTTTTTGTGACCCTGCAAGCGCTGTGTTTGTTTGTAACCGTGCGTTTGTTGGACCGCAAACGTTGGAATTAAAAGGAGGTGCCCGAAATGAGTTCGTTTGACCCCCAAAAAGAAACGGAACAAGTGACCGAGGAGATTAACGCCACGGTAAACCACGAAGACGTGGCCGCCGAACAACCGACGGCGAGCGAGGGGAAACCGCGCAAGGCGCGCCGCTTTTCCCTTAAAAACAACCGCAAACTGCGCTTGGGCGCTACCGCCACCGCGTTTACGGCAGTGGTAGCGGCGGCTGTGGTAATTCTTAACATTGTGGTGGGCATTGTGTACGACCGTTTCCCGCTTTCGCTGGACCTGACGGCTGAACGCGCGTTTACGATGTCGGACACCAGCCGCGAAGTGGCGAAAAACATTAAAAACGATTTGGAGATTTTGGTGTTCTTGGAAGAATCCATTTTCTCTGCGCCCGCTACCGGTTCTGAGGAACTGAACACTGTGTTGCGGCAGTTTTACCTGTTTACGCAGGAGTACAACTCGCTGAGCGGTGGCAAGGTGAAAACGCAGTATATTGATTTGGAAAGCAACCCCACGCTGGCATCTGCCTACAAACAATACGACGTAGGCAGCGGCAGCATTTTGTTCCGCAGCGGCGACCAGTACCGCGTACTGTCGGTAACGGATTTGTATTCCGAGGAATACGATGCCAGTTACAACACCACCTACTCCTCGCTGGTGGAACAAAAACTCGCCACCACGGCAAACGCCGTGTGCGGCGGCAAGGTGGTAAAC
>JAZRRV010000184.1:0-2054 GCA_045651085.1 Acutalibacteraceae bacterium | reverse complement strand
CGCATTTATGTGGTGGAGGAGGAACACGGCGCCGCGGCGCGGATGTTTTTGCAGGATGTTGCACGGTTGGCGCAAGAAGCGGGTGTGGACGGAATCGTTTGCCCGTGCCCCTTGGCACCGGAGGATGGACCGGAACACTTGCTGTTTCCTTCGGTGGGGGTGGGGTTCACCACGTCCAATGCATTCCACACGGTGGATTTCCCCGTGTATCGCCGTATTCACGCCACACGCTTTGCCGATGCTGAGCAACTGCGCGCACGGCGGCAGATACAGTCATTTAATCGCCGTGCGGCACGCGACTTGCTCACCCAAGCACAAGCATTATCTGCCGAAGCCAAAATGGTGCACGACAAAATGGAAGAGTACAGTGCCAAGGCAATGGATTGGGATGCGGTACGCGCCATGGGCGATGCGGTCATTCAACGGTTTACCGAGGCGGCGCAACAAGAGAGACCATCCTCCTCCGGCGATAGCGGCAACACGGCGGTGTAGATTGACTCTACTGCCTTTGCGTGGGTATACTGTGGGTAACACACGGAAAGGACTGACAGAAAAATGGTACGAACACGTCTGCGTGACCGCCTGTTGCCCAACTATACCCGCGGCGAGGAGCGGTTTCATATGATTTCCCACATCGTGGGGGGCGGCTTCGGCGTTACGGCGTTACTCGCGTGCGTTATAAAAGCGGCGCTGAACGGGGATGTCTATGGTGTGGTAAGCGGCGCGGTGTACGGTGCCGCGCTGATTATTTTGTATACGATGTCCAGCGTATATCACGGATTGCGGCACCCCACGGCTAAAAAAGTGCTACAAGTGCTGGACCACTGCGCCATTTACTTTTTGATTGCCGGTACCTACACCCCCATTTTGCTGTGCGCCATTCGCCCGCTGTCTCCGGCGTGGGCGTGGTCGTTGCTGGGGGTGGAATGGGGCTTGGCGGCGGTGGCAACGGCACTCACGGCTGTGGATTTGAAAAAGTACGCCGTGTTTTCCATGGTGTGTTACGTCGGCATGGGGTGGTGCGTGGTGGTTGCCGCCGAAATTACGCTGCGCGCCATTGCCGCTACCGGACTGTGGTTGTTGCTGGCGGGCGGTGTGGCGTACACGGTGGGAGCCGTGTTGTACGGGTTAGGAAAAAAGCGGCGGTATATGCACGCACTGTTCCACCTGTTTGTATTGCTGGGGAGTTTTCTCCAGTTTGGGTGTATCTTTGGGTATGTTCTGTAAAACAAAAGACCCTGCCGCGGGGCAGGGTCTTTTTGATTAGTGCAACGCTTTTTCGGCCTTGGTTTGGCGCAGATGACGCTGATACAATTCCTCGGTGGCAAGCGCCAGTTTGGTGACTACGTTTTGCCGTGTGGGATAACAGTAGAACGAGTCGTTTTCGGTGGAAATGTCCACGCAGTCAAACGGTTTGATATAACAATAATCGTATTCAATGTGTAAGCTGTTACTTTCCGGCGGGGTGCGTTGAATGTGGTAGGGGCTTCCGTTATAAAAACCATCCAGCACAAAGCCGTGTTCGGGGTCGTGCGTGAGTTTGGCTTTGCCCAGTGACTCAAACTTCCAGCACCGCGGCAGGGAGTAGACCTCTACCTCGTCGCTGAACGCATACTCGCCGCGCTCAATTTGTTGCTTCACCTGCTCGCGTTCCCAGCGGAACCAATCCGGCGGGCTGACAAACTCTGTCTCGCCCGAAAGCGCAGAAAGCGTGCCGTTCTTGTTCAAATTCCAACGCTTGCCGCAGGCGGTGCAGTACAGTTCGGTTCCTTCCGATGCCATACGTGACTCCGTTAAGCAATGCGGGCACTGGTACAGCACCTTGTGCAACCCCTCCGCGCGGAACGGTTCGGTTACGGCAATGCCGCGCTCGCGCTGGTAGCCGTAATCGTCGTAATCCAGCGCCTGCCGTACCGCGGCGTTGATTTCGTCCGCCGACATAGAGGCCACCTGTTCCGCCGTGAGAATTTGGGTAACGGTGGTGTGCAGCGGCACGCGCCGTTTGCGGCGAAAATTCCAAAACGGAGAGTGCAGGTAGTTGCCGTGGTGCACCA
>JAZRRV010000183.1:0-1415 GCA_045651085.1 Acutalibacteraceae bacterium | reverse complement strand
AAGCGGGCTGGGCGTACGGCTTTCCCGAATTGCCGGGGCGGCGAGAGCCCATTCTCACCTCGCGCCGTATTGCCAATCCGGGGTGTCACGCAGGCGGGTTTTTGGCGTTGGTCACACCGCTGGTAACGGCGGGACTGCTCGCAGCGGACACACCGCTTACCTGCTTTTCGCTTACGGGGTATACCGGCGGCGGCAAAGGGATGATAGCGGAATACGAAAGCGCCGAGCGTGACCCGTTATTGGACGCTCCGCGCCAATACGGACTGACCCAACAACACAAGCACTTAAAAGAAATGGTGGCGGTGGCGGGGCTTTCCCGCACACCGGTGTTTTGCCCCGTTGTGGCGGCGTTCCCGTGCGGAATGGAAGTGACCGTACCGCTGTTTGCACACCAACTGCGCGGCAGTGTGGACGACATAAAAACCCTTTACCGCGAAACCTACGCCAACGGTTTGGTGCGGTATGTAGACGGCGGCGATGAAAACGGATTTTTGTCCGCCGCGGCGTTCGCAGGGCGAGACGATATGCAAGTTACCGTTGCCGGTAACGAAGAGCGTATTTTGCTGATTGCGCGGTTTGATAATTTGGGCAAAGGTGCTTCGGGCGCCGCCATACAGAATATGAATTTGGTACTGGGTGTGAGTGAAACCACCGGTTTGGTTAGCCAAAGCATTGAAACCCAAACCCGCCCCAAAGGCGTGTGATTTCGGCGCTTTTTGGCTTTTCGTCGAAAGCAGGCGTCAGCCTTGCTTTCTCCTCAGCACCAAAAATCATCACAAAATTCCACGCCTTTGGGGTCGCAGAATTTTGAGGTTGCCAATTTTTTGGTGTGCAAGGCAAAAACGCAGTTAATCCTTTTGGATTAACGAGTATTTTAACAATGCCACAGCGGAAAATTGGCCCCTCAAAATCGAGTTCGGGTTTTAATGCTTTGGCTATTTAGGAGGACGTATGTTTCAGTTGATTAACGGCGGCGTGTGTGCCGCCAAAGGATTTTCGGCAAACGGCGTGCATTGCGGTATTCGCCGCAACCGCACCAAGCGTGATTTGGCGTTGATTGTCAGCGAAGTGCCTGCCGCGGCAGCCGCCGTGTACACCACCAATTTGGTAAAAGGCGCGCCGCTCACCGTGACCAAGCAACATTTGGCGAACGGCCGCGCTCAAGCCGTTATTTGCAACAGCGGCAACGCCAACACCTGCAACGCCAACGGTTTGGAAATTGCCGAGCAAATGAGCGAAGTCGGAGGCCAAGCGGTCTTAGGAAGACAACATGTTTCCCCAACTCCTTGGCTCACAGAACGACATGGCTACGATCCGACTTAGCAACATTTGGCGAACGGCCGCGCTCAAGCCGTTATTTGCAACAGCGGCAACGCCAACACCTGCAACGCCAACGGTTTGGAAATTGCCGAGCA